>JAZUSW010000001.1:0-2919 GCA_045606925.1 Acutalibacteraceae bacterium
AAAATTGTCTTCCTAAGACCGCTTGGCCTCCGACTTCATTTCAAGACCGGGGCGGTTAACATCCGAAGAATTTATCAGTATTTCATCCGCGTTTTTCGGAAGGTAAACTGCTTCCAAATTATGCTCGTTTATAATACGCTCTAATGTTACAGTAAAGTCCTGATGCACAAATATCATCCTTTCAAACCGCTTTATTGATAATATTATACATTAATATTCAAATAAAATAAAGTTTTTTTTGCATTTTTCTTGATTATATCTTAATAAAATTATATAATTAGTTAGAGATGTAAATGATTCGGAGTGAAAAAATATGAAATTAGGTATTGTCGGTTTGCCCAATGTAGGCAAATCAACACTTTTTAATGCTATTACAAATGCGGGTGCGGGTGCGGCAAATTACCCGTTTTGCACTATCGACCCTAATGTCGGCGTTGTTGCGGTACCCGATAGCCGATTAGAGCGCTTGGCAGATATGTATACCGTGGGTGACAAGGTGCCGCCTATTGTTCCTGCGGTTATTGAGTTTGTGGATATTGCAGGTCTTGTTAAAGGCGCATCAAAGGGCGAGGGGCTTGGAAATAAATTTCTCGGTAATATTCGTGAGGTTGATGCCATAATACATGTTGTTCGCTGCTTCGAAAATGATGATATTATTCACGTTGAGGGTTCTATTGACCCCGCGCGTGATATTGAAACCGTTGATTTGGAGCTTATCTTTTCGGATATGGAGATGGTTGAGCGCCGTATTGCAAAAACCACAAAGGATTTAAAGGGTAATAAATCGCTTCAAAGCGAGCTTGATTTTTTAAAGCAGCTTTATTCGGTGCTTGAAAGCGGCAAGTCGGCAAGAAGTATGATTCTCAGCGAAGAGCAGCAAGAAATTATGGCAACCTTAAATCTTTTAACCGCTAAGCCCATCATTTATGCCGCAAATATGAGCGAGGATGATTTTGCGGGTGGTACACCCGAAAACAATCCGCATTTTGCCGTTGTTAACGAAATTGCCAAAAAAGACAACGCTCAGGTTTTGCCTATTTGCGCAGGGCTCGAAGCAGATATGGCGGATATGGATGCGGAAGAAAAATTATTGTTTTTAAATGAGTTGGGACTTGAAAGCTCAGGTCTTGACCGCCTTATCCAAAAAAGTTACACTCTTTTAGGGCTTATTTCTTTCCTTACAGCAGGGGAAAAAGAGGTAAGGGCATGGACCATAAAGAACGGTCTTAAAGCACCGCAGGCGGCGGGCAAAATCCACAGTGATTTTGAACGCGGCTTTATTCGTGCACAGGTTATAGCATATAAAGATTTGGATGAGTGCGGTTCTTTGGCAGCCGCCCGTACAAAAGGTCTTGTAAGGACCGAAGGTAAAGAGTATGTTATGCTTGACGGGGATGTTGTAGAATTTTTGTTCAATGTATAAATTTTAACAACATACAAACCATAATTTCAAAGGAAGGGTTGATTTTATGCCGTTTTATTACGGAATAGACCGTTATTATCTATTATTGGTCTTGCCTGCAATTTTAATATCATTGATTGCACAAATTCTGGTTAAATCTTCTTTTGCCAAGTATTCAAAGGTTGGTTGTTCACTTACAGGCGCTGAAGCGGCAAGCAGGGTGCTTGAAAAATGCGGTGTCAGAAATGTGAAAATAGAGCGCACCCGTGGCAGTCTTACCGACCATTACGACCCAAGAACAAATACTATCCGCTTATCCGAAAGCGTTTATGACAGTATGTCGGTGGCGGCAGTTGGTGTGGCGTGTCACGAAGCGGGTCACGCGGTGCAATATGCAAAAAAATACCTGCCCATAAAAATCCGCGCGGCAGTTATTCCTGCGACACAAATCGGCTCACGGCTTTCCTGGCCGCTTTTGCTTATAGGTTTATTATTCAACTCAACGCTTTTGGTTGATATAGGCATTTTACTTTTTGGATTGGTTGTGTTATTCCAGCTTATAACCTTGCCGGTTGAATTTAATGCATCAAGCCGCGCGGTAACGGTTATAAGAGAAAATTATTTGCTTACAAGCGAAGAACAGGTCGGCGGCGTAAAGCGTGTGCTCACAGCCGCGGCTATGACCTATGTAGCGGCGCTTATGGTGTCGTTGGCACAAATGTTAAGATTAATATTACTGTTTAACCGTAATAGAAAATAGGAGAAAAACAATGGCGTTTTACAATATCGCAGGATTAAAGATTAATATGGATTTAAACTATTCGCTTCTTGCCGATAAAGCAAAACCCTATTTGGTAAGTAAGGAAAATTGCCCCGATGCCGATATTTCCGTTAAGGTAAGTAAAGAAAGGTTGGATTTGTGCGCCGCACAGCAGATGGGCGAAAAGTATATGCCCGAGTATGAGTATGTACTTGCGGGTAGCGATTTTTATTATAAGTTGCTCGATTTTTGCGGTATGATGGTGCATTCTTCCGCCGTTGTGGCTGACGGTTACGCCTATCTTTTTTCGGCGGATAGCGGTGTGGGAAAATCTACACATACGGCACTTTGGCTAAAAATGTTAGGGGAAAGTGCTTACATATTAAACGATGATAAACCCGCAGTGCGCATAATCGATGATAAGGTTTTTGCCTACGGTACGCCGTTTAGCGGCAAAAACGATATAAACCAAAATAAATGTGTTCCGCTTGGTGCTATATGTTTTATAGAACGCGCCGGGCAAAACAGTATTAAAAAACTAACCGCCGCCGAGGCGTTACCCTTAATGCTAAAGCAAACGCAACGAAAACCCGATAAACAGATTATGGAACGCTTACTTGGTGTCTTGGATGCAGTTTTATCGCGTGTAAATGTTTACAAACTGTGTTGTAATATGGATATTTCGGCGGCAGAATTGGCGTATAATACAATGAAAGTTACGGAGTAGTAAAATGAAAATAACGCTTGAAGAAATTTT
>JAZUSW010000002.1:0-5831 GCA_045606925.1 Acutalibacteraceae bacterium
AGGCGGGTGAATTTACAAAACGCGCCTTTTTAAACGGTAAGTTGGATTTAACCAAGGCGGAGGGCATTATGTCGTTAATTGCCGCCGATGGCGAACGGCAATTTAAGTTGGCCAGCGGTGCCTTGTATGGTAAAATAAGCCGCGAGATTGATAACATTGAAAAAAATCTTGTTTCTGCCGCCGCTTCTATTGCATATTTTTCGGATGAGCCCGATGAAGAATTACCCGAACTTAATCGGGATAATTTCGGCAAAATGCTATCCGATTGTGAAAATTCTCTCTTTAATATGTTAAAAGACTATGATGCGGGTAAAATCCTGCGTGAAGGTATAGATACCGCCATTGTGGGTAAGCCCAATGTGGGCAAAAGCACACTTATGAATTTACTGGTGGGAAGTGACCGTTCTATCGTTACCGATATTGCGGGTACCACACGAGATATTATAGAAGACAGTGTTAGGTTAGGTGACATTACGCTTCGGTTATCGGATACGGCGGGTATACGAGATACCGCAGACACGGTTGAATCTATGGGCGTAACCCGTGCTAAAAATAAGATTGATAACGCAGAACTAATACTTGCCGTATTTGATTCTACAGCACCGTTAGACCGCCTTGACCTGCTTTTAATCGAACAAATAAAAGACAAGAAGACCATTATTATTATAAATAAAAGCGATGTTGGTTGCAGTTTAACACCGCAAGACTTTGCAGGACTGCCAACCGTTGTTTTGTCGGCTAAAAACGGTCTTGGAAAAGATGAGTTATCGGCTGAAATAGAAAAAATCACAAAGATAAACCTTCTTAATCCCGATTCTGCCATACTCGGCAGTGAACGCCAACGCGATTGTGCCGAACGCTCGTATAACGCCGTTGTTGCCGCAAAAAAAGCACTGCTTATGGGTGAAACGGTGGATGCTGTGGGCGTATGTGTGGATGATGCTTTGGCGGCGCTGTTTGAATTAACGGGCAAACGCGCCACTAATGTTGTCACCAATGAAGTATTTAAAAAATTCTGTGTAGGAAAATAGGTGTTTTAATTTGAGTTATGTAGCGGACAGTTATGATGTTGCAGTAATAGGTGCAGGACACGCGGGTATCGAGGCGGCTTTGGCTGCGGCTCGGCTTGGTTGCTCTGCCGCTATTTTCACTGTCAGCGCCGACTGGATAGGAAATATGCCCTGTAACCCCTCTATCGGAGGTACCGCAAAGGGTCATTTGGTAAGGGAACTGGATGCCTTGGGCGGAGAAATGGGCAAAGCCGCCGATAAAAATATGTTACAATGCCGTATGCTTAATCTCGGCAAGGGCCCTGCCGTACACTCTCTTCGCGCACAAATTGACAGAAGAGCATACAGCGGTTATATGAAACACGCCGTGGAATTACAAAAGGGTCTTGATGTAAAACAAGCCGAAATTACCGATATTGAAAGGTGTGACGGCGGTTGGATAATTCGCACAATGCTTGGTGCCGAGCATTTTTGTAAAACCGTAATACTGGCTACCGGTACATTTTTAGGCGGCAAGATATACGTGGGCGAAGTATCCTTTTCAAGCGGACCTGACGGTCAATTCCCTGCTGATTTATTGTCCGAATCGCTTAAAAAGTTGGGCATACCGCTTCGCCGTTTTAAAACGGGCACACCCGCGCGTGTTGCAAGGGACAGTATTGACTTTTCAAAAACCGAAGAACAGGCGGGAGACAAAAAGGTTGTGCCTTTTAGTTATTCAACCGAGCATCCGAAAGAAAACTCGGTTGTTTGCCATATCTCTTACACGAACGATGCTACAAAAAAGGTAATCCTTGATAATTTGCACCGTTCTCCGCTTTATGCAGGATACATAGAGGGTGTAGGCCCTCGGTATTGTCCGAGCATTGAAGATAAGATTGTGCGCTTTGCTGATAAAGAGCGTCATCAGTTGTTTATTGAGCCGTGCGGCGCCGACACGGAAGAAATGTATCTTCAGGGTATGTCTTCTTCGTTACCCGAAGAAGTGCAAATTGCCTTTTATCACACAATACCGGGACTTGAAAATGTAAAAATCATCCGCAATGCCTATGCCATTGAATACGACTGTATCGACCCGATAAATCTTAACGCCACGCTTGAAATAAAGGGCTTTAAAGGACTTTACGGTGCAGGACAGTTTAACGGCTCATCAGGTTATGAAGAAGCCGCCGTACAGGGCTTTGTTGCGGGTGTTAACGCCGCAAAGCTCGTTAAGGGTGAAGAGCCGTTTACTCTATCGCGTTCTTCGAGTTATATAGGCACACTTATAGATGACCTTGTAACGAAGGGCTGCTCTGACCCTTACCGTATGATGACCTCGCGCAGCGAATACCGACTGCTTTTGCGACAGGACAATGCCGATGAGCGATTGATGCCGATAGGCCGTGAATTAGGACTTATTGATGATACAACCTGGAACGCGTTTTTAAAAAGAACAACGCAAAAGGAAGAAGAAATTAAGCGACTTCGCGCAACTACCTTGGCGCCGAGCAAAGAGTTAAACGAGTTGCTCGAAGGTCTTGGAACTGCCCCGCTGACTACGGGCTGTAAGTTGGATGAGCTTATCCGCCGCCCACAACTTAATTATGCGGTGTTGGCGCCGTTTGATAAAAACCGCCCCGCATTACCTGACAGTGTTACCGAAAAGGTAGAAACCGAAATAAAATATGAGGGGTATATCACAAGGCAGTTGGCTCAGGTAGAAGAAATGCTGCGCCTTGAAAACCAGAAAATTCCGCAAGATATAAACTACGATGCTATAACGGGTTTACGACTTGAAGCCAAGGAAAAATTAAACCGTGTAAACCCTAAAAATATAGGACAGGCATCGCGTATATCGGGTGTTTCGCCTGCCGATGTTTCGGTGCTTATAATCTATCTTGAAAAACTCAGACAGGAGAAAAAGGATGATTGATTTTCCAATAGATAAAATTAAGGATATTTGTGCCGGTTTTGGCACCGAAATCACCCATAGTAAGCATAACAAATTAAATCTTTACGGCAATTTACTGCTCGAATGGAACGAAAAAATCAATCTGACCGCCATAACCGAGCCGGAAGAGGTGGTAATCAAGCATTTTCTTGATTGCATATTGTTTTTAAAGCACGTAAATATACCACAAAACGCAAAGGTTATAGATGTTGGTACCGGCGCGGGTTTCCCCGGTGTAGTGCTTAAAATTATGCGCGAGGATATAGATTTAACCTTGCTTGATGGGTTAAATAAGCGTATTGTTTTTTTAAATGATGTTTTGGATAAACTGCATTTAAGCGCAAAAACAGTACACGCAAGGGCAGAAGAAGGCGGTAAAAACAATGAGTTTCGCGAACAGTACGATATTGCGTGCGCGCGTGCCGTGGCAAGACTCAACGTGCTTTCGGAATATTGCCTTCCCTTTGTAAAGGTGGGTGGACAGTTTGTTGCAATGAAGGGCCCTTCAGCCAACGAAGAAGCCACCGAAGCCGATAAGGCAATATCTATCCTTGGTGGAGAAAAACCTAAAATTATATGCGAAAAATTACCCACTAATGATGAAAGATGCTTTGTTTTAACAAAAAAGATATCGCAAACTCCACCAAAATATCCGAGAATATCTGCAAAAATATCAAAACAGCCGTTATAATTCGGCTGTTTTTGTTTTTATGTGTCGTTTTTGCCCGACCGCTTTTTCTTGATTTTCACCTTGTGTGTGCCTTATAATTTAGTCACAGGGCAGGTGAGGCACAAATGATTAAAACGGATAAAAGACAACTGAAAAGTATAAATGTAGAAGATATATTCCCAAATGAAAAACAGCCGCGCCGCTACTTTGATGAATATGAACTTTGCCGACTAAAAGACAGCATAAAGGAAAACGGTATAATAAACCCCTTGACCGTTAGAAAAAACGGCGCAGGATATATTTTGATTGCGGGAGAACGGCGACTGCGTGCCGCTAAAATGGCTGGGATGAAACGCGTTCCCTGTATTGTTTACAATGCCGATGATATGACATCGGGTTTTTATGCGATAATAGAAAATTTACAAAGATGTGACCTTACTTTCTTTGAAGAAGCGGCGAGTATTTCGCGACTTATAAACGAATACGGCCTTTCGCACTGCGATGTCGCCGCGCGACTGGGAATTGCACAGTCAACTCTTTCTAATAAACTCAGGATTTTGCGGCTTAATGAAAATATACGCCGAAAAATCACAGGCGCCAAGCTTACCGAAAGATATGCAAGAGCGTTGCTCAGAGTTCCTGAGAACCGCCAAAACGAAGTGCTTGAATATATTATAGCAAACGGATTATCGCTGACACACAGTGAAGCGTATATCGATAAATTTTTACGCGAAGGCACCGAAACGCTCACCGAAAAGGGTGATAAAAAATCGAGTATCGGTGATATGCGAATCTTTTCCAATAGCATTACCCGACTCGTTGAAACAATGGTGAATGCAGGTATAAACGCCAAGCAGGAACGCATAGAGCGGCGTGATTATATCGAATATAAAATCCGTATTCCCAAAAATGATACCGAACAATCAGATGCTTCGCAGCTTAAAATTTGCTAACACCGATGAAAGCCGAAAACCATCTCCTTTTGTTTTCATCGTGATAGAGTGACGAATGTCACGTTAATTTCTCCTTTCCCCATATCCCCATATCCCCAAAAGCCAAAGACCGCAGAGGTAAAACTCTGCGGTCTTTGGTATTTATTCGTTTATTTCTGTTTCTTCATAAAGTTCTTCTTGTTTTGGGTCTTTAAAGCACAATAACAAATAATATAAAATGTAAACCACCAGAATGGCATTTGTAAAGAAAGTGGCTTTGATGTTATGCAAAAGATTTGTTTTGCCCGAGAGCATTACAACCAACTGCGATGCCGAGTATACTGCGCCAAAAATAAATGCCGCAACGCCTGAGGGAAAAATCTTTTTCTTGATGCGTACGGGGTCTATTTCATTTTCAAGCGCCGATGCATTAAGGAAGAATATGAGCGCTGTACAAAGGGCTGCCATCTCAAAAATGTTTTCGGCAATCGTTGATGCCGAAATACTCGCCGAAAACACGATTATAACCCTTATAAGCCAAAAAACAACATGGCAAAGTGAAGTTATCGGCTGTATTTTTCCACCCGTAAAGGCAAGATATCCGCGATACATAAAAACTATTGCCGAAATTAAACCAAACACCATTTGCAAAAGAATTTGCCAAGTATGTATGGCGCCGGATACAGGCGAAAAGAGTGATTCATAAACTATTGCCAATGCCAAAATAAAATGTATAACGGCAAACGGCTTTGTAACGGTTATCTTATTAATCTCTTTATCCTTGTAAAGTGCCGCGTATATTGTACAAATTGCCGCCATTACAAAGATTGCTATCGTAACCGCAATACCCATCGGCTCATACCCTTTGATAAAAAATCCTGTTTTGACTTCGGTCATTTGTGTTATTTGCAGTACCCTTAAAAATACCGCGCACACACTTGATATAAAAATCAACGGGATAATTTTCTTTAATCCAATTTTCATTTAAATCCACTCTCTATTTTAATAATTTTTTAAATCACTTTTTCATATACATTATTATACTATAAAATATTAAGGAAATATGAAAAATGAAAAATTTTTATCTTGTTGTTACTGTCATTTTGATAATTCTGATGCTGACTTTACCGCTTATAAGCTTAGCGCCCGAAAAAAGCACTTTACAGGACACTCCGCCCGAGCCCGTTGAGGTCACCGATAAGATAACGGTGCTTGATACCAAAACCGAAAAAACAACCGAAATTACGGTGCGTGACTATATTTTTGGCACGGTAGCCGCCGAAATA
>JAZUSW010000003.1:0-8699 GCA_045606925.1 Acutalibacteraceae bacterium
TGAAAACGAACTTGAATATCCCGGTCAGATTAAGGTAAATCTTATCCGCGAAAACCGAGCCGTAGATTACGCAAAATAAGAATTAAACCGATGCTTATTTATATAGGCATCGGTTTTTCTTTACTTTTTGTTAATTTTGTATTAAAATATATAAGATATAGTAAGTGGTGGTGAGTAGGTTGAAGAAAACAGTTGTTATCGGCGGCGGTGCCGCGGGACTTATGGCAGCTATAAAGGCGGCGCAAAACGGTAACAGCGTTACAGTTGTTGAAAAAAATGCAAAACCTGCCCGTAAACTGCTTATAACCGGTAAGGGTAGGTGTAACCTTACCAATAACTGCAATGTAGATACTTTGATTGCAAATATGACCAAAAACGGCAGATTTTTATATTCGGCTTTTTCCGCCTTTACCCCGTTTGATACAATGTCTTTTTTCGAAAATCTGGGTGTAAAACTCAAAACCGAGCGTGGCAACAGGGTTTTTCCTGTATCTGACAGGGCGGTGGATATAGTAGATGCATTGTGGGGTGCCGCCAAAAAGAGCGGTGTTAGGATTATACAAGGTCGTGCTGTTGATATAGCGCTGTGTGATAATGCTGTTTCCGGTGTTCTTTTGGAAAACGGCGAACAACTCAGCGCCGATGCCGTAATTATTGCTACGGGCGGTAAATCGTATTCCGCAACCGGCTCTGATGGTGACGGTTATGAGTTGGCAAAAAAATTAGGCCATACCGTAACCGAAATTTTGCCTTCATTGGTCCCAATAAAAGTGCACGAAGGTTTTTGTTCATATCTATCGGGACTAAGCTTAAAAAATGTTACACTTTCGGTTTATGAAGAAGGCAAAAAGAAACCGATTTTTTCGGAACTCGGAGAAATGCTTTTTACTCATTTCGGCGTATCGGGGCCTTTGGTGTTAAGCGCTTCGGCTCATATGCGAAAACTCGGCAAAACTCGGTATAAAATGGTTATTGATTTAAAACCGGGCTTAACATATGAACAGTTAGATAAACGCATAACGAGAGATTTTTCCGAGAATACAAATAAAAATTTCGGCAATGCGCTTGATAAACTGTTGCCGCAAAGGTTAATTTCGGTTATAGTCAATTTAAGCGGTATTAAAAACGATACAAAGGTAAATCAGATAACGCGTGAACAACGGCTTAATTTGTGCCGTATTTTTAAAGAACTTACGCTTAATCCCGTAGCGTTTTGTGATATTGAAGAAGCGATAATTACAAGCGGGGGTATCAGCGTTAAGGAAATTAACCCCGCCAATATGCAGTCAAAGATGGTCGATGGACTGTATTTTGCAGGTGAAATTATTGATGTTGATGCCTATACCGGCGGATTTAATTTACAAATTGCATTTTCAACAGGAAGTTTAGCAGGAGGTAGTATAAAATGATTTCGGTAGCAATTGATGGACCGGCAGGTGCCGGCAAAAGCACAATTTCCAAGCAGTTGGCAAAAAAATTAGAGTTTATTTATGTAGATACGGGTGCTTTGTATCGTGCAACAGGACTTAAATTTTTGCGACAGGGTATAGATACAAAACTTGAGTGCGATATACCCGCCTTATTAGATATTACTAAGATAGATATCAAGTTTATCAATGGTGAACAACGCGTTTTTTTAGATGAAGAGGATGTGTCCGAGCTTATCCGCACACCCGAGGCATCTATGATGGCATCAGCCGTATCGGCAAAGCCACCCGTTCGTGCGTTTTTACTCGAAATGCAGCGCAAATTGGCAAGAGAAAATAATGTAATTATGGATGGCAGAGATATTGGTACCGTTGTTTTGCCAAATGCCGAGGTTAAAATTTTCTTGACCGCATCTGTTGAAACACGAGCCAACCGCCGTTTTATTGAGCTTAAAGAGAGGGGCAGCAGTGCCACATATGAAGAGGTGCTTGATGATATGAAGGTGCGCGATTATAACGATTCCCACCGGGAAATAGCACCGCTTAAACCGGCACAGGATTCGATTATCGTTGATACATCGGCGCTTAGTTTTGAAGAATCGGTGGAGACTTTGTACAATATTATTAAGGAAAAAATGTAATGAATCTTTTTTATAAAACCGTTGCAAGTATATTAAGGCCGATTGTTAAGATTTTGTTTAAATTAGAGGTAAAAGGTGCCGAAAATTTGCAAACAGGCGGCAAGGTTTTGCTTTGTTGCAATCATCAGTCTTTTTGGGATATAGTGTTTTTGATTTGTATATGTCCCTATAAAATAAATTTTATGGCGAAAAAAGAACTTTTTAAATTTGCTCCACTCGGGTTTATATTCAAAAAGATGGGCGCTTTTCCCGTAAACCGCGCAGTAGGTGATTTATCGGCAGTAAAACACGCCGAAGATATATTAAATAGCGGTGGGGTGCTCGGTATATTCCCCGAGGGTACACGCCACAAACTCGGCGCTCCGCATAAAGCAAAGGCGGGTGCGGCAATGTTTGCGCTGAATACCGGCTCTGATATACTGCCCGTTGCAATAAGGTATCCTAAAAAGCCGTTGCTTTTCAAAAGGGTGCAAATCAATATAGGTGATATTGTTGAAACTTCTCTTGCATCGGGTAATGAGGTTACGAGGGCGGATATTAAACGCGTTACAGGAATTATAATGCAAAATATTACTAATCTTTGGGAGACAGCAATTTGAAAATAACATTGGCTAAAACAGCGGGGTTTTGTTTTGGTGTTAATAGGGCAGTAAACACGGTTTACGAATTACTCGATAATAATAAAAAAGTATGCACATTAGGTCCTATAATACATAATCCGCAACTGGTAGAAGAACTTGAAAATCGAGGCGTTAGGATTGTAGAGCGTCCGCTTGAAACAAAAGAGGATGAAGTTTTGGTAATTCGTTCTCACGGAGTTCCGCGCTCAACTATTGAACAGGTTGAAGGTGAAAAAATCAATTATGTGGATGCAACCTGTCCGTTCGTTTCTAAAATTCATAAAATAGTAAGCGAAGCTTCCCTTAACGGTAGCCCGATTTTAATTGCGGGTGACCCAAAACACAGTGAAGTTATAGGTATAATGGGTTATGCCACAACTCCTGTTTTTACTTTTTCTGACGAAATTGAGCTTTCAGAATTGCTTGAAAATCACCCTTTTTTGACCAAAAGTGGCGTTACTGTGGTTTCTCAGACCACTTTTAACGAAAAAATATTTAAAAAATGTTGTATTTTTTTAAAAAAAGTGTGTACAAATGCAATAGTTTTTGATACAATATGTAATGCGACTGCCTTACGGCAGCAAGAGGCGGACAAGTTAGCCCGTGTTAATGACCTTATGGTTGTTATCGGTGGCAAACACAGTTCAAACACTTCAAAATTATATAGTGTTTGTAAAGCATCTTGCGATAAAACATTTTTAATCGAGACCGCTGATGAACTTAAAGCGGAATGGTTTGAAGGTGTTCAAAGCGTAGGGGTTGTGGCAGGTGCATCTACACCCGCCCGCATAATAAAGGAGGCTATAAAAACCATGTCGGAAATTGTAAAACCGGTAGACGAACAGGTGGAGGAATTAAATACTGTTCAAAAAAGTTTTGATGAAATGACGGATGAAGAAGCATTCGAAGCATCTCTCAACAATTTAACAAGCGATCAAAAGGTAGTAGGTATAGTTCTTGCCGTTACACCAACAGAAATTCAGGTAGACTTCGGTAGAGGTCTCACAGGTTACATATCTGCGGATGAATATTCATTTGATTCAAATGTTAATCTTGTGGAGGAAGTTAAGGTAGGAGATGAGCTTAATTTAATCATTATGCGCATCAACGACCAGGAAGGAACAGCAATGCTCTCAAAGCGCCGTTATGATGCTATTGCCGGCTGGGATAAAATAGTTGCTGCAAAAGATTCCGGTGAAATTATCACAGGAACAGTTAAAGATGTTATCAAGGGTGGCGTTGTTGCCATTGCTTTCGGTGTAAGGGTGTTTATTCCTGCATCTCAGGCAACTGCTACACGCGGTGAATCTCTTGATGAACTCAAAGGTAAAGAAGTTTCTTTCAAAATTATCGAAATCGGCCGCGGCCGCAGGGCAATCGGCTCTATCCGCGTAGTTCTTCGTGAAGAAAGAAAAGCTGCCCAATCTAAGATTTGGGAGACAATCGCAATAGGTGATAGATTTACAGGTACTGTTAAGTCGCTTACAAGTTACGGTGCTTTCGTAGATATCGGCGGTGTTGACGGTATGATTCATATTTCAGAGCTTTCTTGGCAAAGAATCAAGAATCCTTCTGAGGTTGTTCTTGTTGGCGATACTGTTGAAGTGTATGTTAAAGACCTTGATACCGAAAAGAAAAAGATTTCTCTCGGTTACAAAAAAGAAGAGGAAAATCCGTGGACTATTTTCAACAACACCTATGCAGTTGATTCGGTTGCAAAGGTTACCATCGTTAGTTTGACAGCTTACGGTGCATTTGCAAGAATTATGCCCGGTGTTGACGGTCTTATCCATATTTCTCAAATTGCCAATAAGCACGTTGCAAAACCGCAGGATGAACTTAAAGTTGGTCAAGAGGTTGAGGCAAAGATTATCGCTATCGATAACGATAAAAAGCGCGTAAGTCTTTCAATTCGCGCATTACTTCCAGAAGAAGAGGTTACCGAAGTAGTTGAAGAAACTACCGAAGAAACAACTGTGGAAGAATAATAAAAATTAAAGAGCGTTCAACTTTTGTTGAACGCTCTTTTTTTGTTTAAAGTAAAATATCCCGTATGCTTTGTATTTCTTTTTCTGTAAGCCCACAAGATAAAAGGTAATTTTCGGCACCTTCTTTATATGTGCTTCCAAGTGTCAGCAAATATTCTAAAAATGAGTTGTACATTTCGTGTGAGCGGCAACGCATACCAAAGGGGCAAAGTGAAGTAAGCTCATAATCCGTAGCAACATCGTCAGCCGAAACTCCAAGTAAAAATTTAATTATTGCCACAACTGTACCGGTGCGGTCGGCACCCGCAAAACAGTGCAAATAAATCGGATAAGCATCGCGGTTGGCAAACATTTTAAAAATCTTTGAATATTTTTCCTTATCATCCGAGATGGACGCGTATGGAAGAATACTAATCCTATTATAATTAGCATCGGGTATTTGCCTGTTAAACGGTTGTATTTCATCATCAAAACGCAGGTCAATTTGTGTTTTGATTTTTAAATCATTTTGTAAAAAAGCTAATAATTTATCGGGATTTTCCTCTCTAAGACCGATTTGTGAACCGCGGAATACAAGCCCTTCTTTTATAAAAACGCCGGAATCGGTTACCCAGCCGCCTATATCTCTGAAATTGGTAACACCGGGCAATTTGTACCACTGGGGGAGTGCATCACTTGTTTTAAAGGTGGCAATATCCGATTCACAAACAACCTGATTTACACCAAAAGCCACTAATTTCCAAAAATATGTAGTATTTCTCTTAAAGTTGTTAAGTGACATAAATGCCTGTCCGGGCATAATGGGGTATTCCTGACTGCTTGAAAAATCATTGCTTTGTGATATAAACAGGGAAATGGAAGTTACTTCGTATAAACTGCCGAAAAGACCCCAAGAAAAATTAATATAACGGGGCACCGTGTTTTCACTATCGGTTGCCGAAGGGGCACGCCAGTCAAAAGAGCCCTTTATAATACCGTCACCGTTTGGCAATTCGGATAAAATTTGATTTTGTAACGGGGGTAAAATTTCAACCGCCGTATTGCCCACAGGGCTTAAAAGTTTAATTTCCAAAACATCACCGCCTATAGTTTAATTATACCACACAAATTATATGGCCGCAACACAAATTAATCACCAATAACAGTTATTTTAATGTTACCTGTATCGGTGGTGATTTCGCACCTTCCGCCACCGGTTGTTTTGGGAACATTTATATGGCCTGTATCGGTTTTGGCAATAAACACCTTCTCCGAAATCAAGCTACCCGTAACACTGCCGGTATCGGTAGTTATCAGTATTTCATTTGCATCACAGCTTTCAAATTTCACATTTCCCGTACTGCGCTTCACACTGATTTTTTCTTTGGCGATTGTGTTTTTCAGTATAATATTGCCTGTATTTCCATCGGATGTAAAGTTATTACATTGCATGTCTGTTATGTTCGTTTTGCCGGTTGATACGCTTGTTTTTATATCACCGTTGATTTTTAAATTGGTGGCGGTAATCTCACCCGTTGTAACCGAAAACTCTGCTGAATCGGCAGATATATCGGCGGCATTAATGCTGCCTGTGCTCGTTTTAATTTTCAGCGCACCGTATTCACCGCTTGGGATGTATACAGTGATTTTTGGTGTCTCAAAATTTATTCCTATGTAGTCGTACCATTGTCTTGTATCAATCACCTCAACACTAAGAGTGCCATCCTTTACCGCGACCGAGTGTTTCAGAGTGCTTTGCTCGTGGCAGATGATTTTTGTTTGAGCGTTTTCAGAAGGCAGGAATGTTATATCAGCAGTATTTGTTGTGATGGATATATCCTTAAAATCTTCGCCTATTGAGTACTCGTTGGTTTCATACTTTGCGGTTGATAATTTTTTAAAATCCCATTTAAGCACCGTCATTACACCTCCGAAAATAATGCATCCTATCAATATTAGAGATACTGCAACAATAGTACAAATTTTATACCGTTTACTCATTATGCCATCTCCTTTTTTATAAAAAAGTTTTTAATTTTTAATAAAAGTTTTCGTGTTAGATGTATTATAAGTTTGGTTGTAAAACGGCATCCCATAAATATAAAAATTGAAATACCGGCACATACAACCGATGCGCCAATCAGAGCAATGCCGCTTATTTGCTTTCCAAATAAAATTAAAATAATACCGCCCAGAACACCGCCAAAGCCAGTTGCTGTGACCGAGATAAATACTGACCAAAAAGATATTATTACTGCCCAAAGAGAAACATAAACCGAAAAAATAACGGCTAATGCGGCTATCAGTAACGAAAGCCAAACAGGGCTGCCAAGTACTAAAAGTACGATTTCCCAAACTTTGAAATGTCTTTTTTGCGCCGCGCTTTCTTTTATGATTTTTGAAAGGGGAGTGTCAGAAACGATTTGTTCGGCAATTTCTTCAACATTGCCTATCGAAAGCACTGCATCCTGCTCGGAAATGCCTTCTTCTATTTGGTCATCTATTATTTCACTGTAAAAATTCAAGCGTTCTACAATGTCTTTCTTCGGCAAACCTGATAGTTTGTCACGAAGTTCGCTTATAAATTCTGTCTTAGTCATTTCCGTTATCCCCCTTGGTTACAAATTTGTATATCGAAAGAATTTCTTCCCAATCTTTTTTGAATTCCTCAATCCTTTTAAGACCGCTATTAGTGATGCGGTAATATTTCCTTAGCCGACCGCCGTGCTCGGCAGTGCGGACAGTTAGCATATCAGCCGTCTCCAAACGCTTTAATATGGTATATAAGGTCGATTCGGATAATTCGATATACGGCTTTATATCCTTTATAATTTTGTATCCGTAAGAGTCTTCATCTTTAATGGCGGCCAGAACACAAACATCCAAAAGTCCGCGCTTTAATTGAATATCCATATAATACCTCCCTTTATGCAATACATCATATCACGAAGTATTGCTTTTGTCAACAAAAATAAAAACCCCACCCACTTGCGTGAACGGGATTTTTGGGGATTAACGATCCCAAAAGATATAGAGGATTTTTACTTTTCGTTTATTGTTATGTCGCCTTCAACTTTATCGCATTTTAGTGAGTTACAGGTAACATTACCTTTGATTTTTACTGCTTCAACATTACCTGTTACTGTTACTGTGTCGCCACAGGTTATATCTCCTTTAAGGTTGCCTCCGCAAGTAATTCCATCGCCAGCTATGCATCTACCGTTTAAATTGCCGCCGACTGTAATTGCATCACCCGCATTACAACCGCCGTACACGTGTCCGCCAACAACTATCTCATCTCCGGCATTGCACCCACCCGAAACCGAACCGCTCACTGTGATATTACACTCGCTTTGTACACTTTTAGCATCGCCAATAACTTCAAAAGTAAATTTTTCTGTTAATTCATCCGTTACTTGCAAAATTTTTCTTCCCAAGCATACGACACCACGAACGATATTATCATCATACCAAGGGAATTCGGAACAGTGGTCATAGTGAATCTCTGTTTTAATTTCACGGGAAAACAGTTCATCAATATAGCATCCGAACAAATCAGCCATTGTGGGTAAGAACAATATATCAGGAGCGGTTTTTGCGTTTTCCCATTTCGAAACGGCTTGAAATGTTACACCCAACTTATTTGCAAGTTCTTCTTGTGTCAACCCACATTTTTTACGATATTTCTGTATATTAGCCGCTAAGACAATATTTGTGTTATCCATCAAATCATCTCCTTTGCTGATATGATTATAACAAAGAACACTATTCTAAACAATAAAAGAAAAGTTGATATTTTTCAACCTAAGGTTGAAAGTGATATTCTGTGCTATCGCACAGAGTGATATTATGCCTTACGGCATAGTGATATTTTTGCCTTTGGCAAAAGTGATATTATATTCGCCTTAAAAAACTCGCGAAGCGAATATCACTTGCGAAGCAAATATAACTGAGCGAAGCACAATATAACTCGCCGCAGGCGAATATAACTGAAAAAACTCCTTGAGAAATCTCAAGGAGTTTTTTTGTGTCTCTCGTGTCCAA
>JAZUSW010000004.1:0-8216 GCA_045606925.1 Acutalibacteraceae bacterium
ATTGTAAGGTTAGTAAAGCGGCCTTTTTCACGGCTTATGGTAAGTAAATCGGCTAATGTTTGTGTAGGGTGGTTGTGTCCGCCGTCACCCGCGTTTATAACGGGGATGGATGCGGCTTTGGCTGCTACGAGCGGTGCGCCCTCTTTTGGATGTCGCATTGCGATAATATCGGCATAGCAACTGATTGTTTTTGCGGTATCCGATACGCTTTCACCCTTTGCGGCCGATGAAGAGTTTGCCTCTGAAAAACCTATAACACTGCCGCCGAGTTCAAGCATCGCCGATTCAAAACTAAGTCGGGTGCGGGTAGATGGCTCGAAAAAGAGTGTTGCTAACTTTTTACCGTGGCATTTTTCACTGTACTTTTCAGGATTATCGATAATATCGTTTGCCACACCAATAAGTGCCTCAATCTCTTCAACTGTGAAATCAAGAATATCAATTAAACTACGCATAAACTTTCCTTTCTTATGCCTTAGCACCGTTTATTTCAAGGTATTTCTTAATTCTTTCAACGTTTTCGCGGTTTTCTTCTTTTTCTTCAAGATATTCAATAATATCGTATACATCAACTACCGAGTATACGGGGAAGCTGAACTCTTCGCCGACCTCAGCCATAGCTGATTTGTCGGTTTGACCCTTTTCCTTGCGGTCAACCATAACAAATGTAGCGGCAACCTTTGTGCCCTTAAGACCGGATAAAATTGCCATACTCTCACGAATGGCGGTACCTGCCGTGATTACATCTTCAACGATTACAATTTCTTCGTTTTCCGTAGGTTTGTAGCCAACAAAAACGCCACCTTCTCCGTGGTCTTTTTCTTCCTTACGGTTGAAGAAGAAGGGAACATCAAGTCCGTTTTTAGCAAGTGCTACCGAAACCGATACTGCAATCGGAATACCCTTATAGGCAGGTCCGTAAAGCACTGTCTTTTTGTTGCCGATTTTCTCAAAATATGCTTTTGCATAAAACTCACCGAGTTTGCAAATTTGCTCACCCGTTTTTATATCACCGGCATTAATAAAATAGGGGATTTTACGGCCTGATTTTGCAGTAAAATCACCGAATTTAAGTACACCTGCGCCTTCCAAAAACTCAATAAATTCTCTCTTGTAAGCTTCCATTTTTCTTCTCCTTCAAATTGAATTTGTTTGTAACATAGCCTTCTCCAGCGGAGAAGGGGGACCGCTTGCGGTGGATGAGGAGAATACTCGATAATCATCTTTACAATAATCTCCTCATCCGTCTTTCCCTTGCGGCAAATCCCCCTTCTCCGCTGGAGAAGGCTGATAGACGGAATACTAAAACTTTATATTATTCTCATTTATGCCCAAGTGCAACAATATATCCTGACAAACTGAATTAAAGCGTCGGTTAATATCTTCATTGGTATAACGCAAAACAGTAATTCCTAAATTATCGAAATCTTCATCACGATTTTTATCTTTTTGTATGTTCTCTTCGAATCCGTGCCCTTGACCGTCAATTTCAATAACAATTCTGTTTTTGGCAATAAAAAAATCAACGATATAATTGCCTATATTTTTTTGCCGATTAACTGTGATGGGTAACCTTTTTAAAAAATCATACCAAAGGCGCTTTTCTTCGCGTGTCATATTTTTCCGTAAGTTTTGCGCCAAAGAAACATATTTTTTATTGTATTTATAAATCATACATCTAATTCCAAACCATTACTTGCATATTATCAGCAAAATTCAAATTTTCTTCGTTTATATTAAACATACTATTACACAAATCAACAAAACGCATGTGGAAATTGCGCCAAGTATAATACCTGCGGTTTTCTTTTTAAGTTTACAACCTTTGAAATGGGATACCAACCCAAAGATTAAAGAAAGACCGCTAAAAATCATAATATATACAGCGCTTGCAATTTTTTGCATAGTGGCAATATTCGGTATTGATACGCTTGCAATGACCGGTAAAGTGTACACGCAAGCAATAATGCCTAAAACCAAACTCGCTATTGCAAAACCACGCCCTTTTTTCTTTAAAGGCATACCGCAATTAGGGCAAAATTTTGCTTTGTCGGAAATTTCTTTTCCGCATTCAACACAATTTATGAGCGCCATATTCTTCTCCTTAACCGATAAATTCTTCAACGCATCTATTGTATGCGGCGACCGGGTCGGTGGCGGCGGTGATAGGTCTGCCGACAACTATGTAGTCTGAGGCGATTTTTTTAGCTTCAGCGGGTGTCATAACGCGCTTTTCGTCGCCGATATCGCCATCGCCAAAGCGAACACCGGGAGTTATCGTTAAAAAGTCATTACCGCACACTTCGTGCACCTTACCTGCTTCAAGCGGAGAGCATACAACACCGTCAAGTCCTGCTTTTTTTGCATTTGCGGCATAGTGCATAACCACCTTATCAATAGGTTCTTTAATAAGAAGGTCGTTTTCCATACTCTCTTGGTCGGTAGATGTAAGCTGTGTAACGGCAATAAGTAAAGGTCTTGTGCCGTCAGCACGGGTTAGACCTTCGAGTGCCGCTTCCATCATACGACAGGTGCCGCCTGCGTGGAGATTACATATATCCACATCTAAATTTGATAACACCGCCATTGATTTTTTTACGGTGTTGGGAATATCGTGGAGTTTTAAATCAAGAAAGATTTTATGTCCGCGTTTCTTTATTTCCTTTACAATAGAAGGTCCTTCTGCATAGTAAAGCTCCATACCTATCTTTACAAACGGTTTTCTGCCTGTAAATTTATCGAGGAATTCGTAAACCGCATCAGCGCTCGAAAAATCACAAGCCACAATTACATCCTTACCCATTATTTAACTCCTCCTATAATATCGCTTATATTTTCAATGCCGTATTTATCCAAAACGGCAGGTAATTCATTTATAATGTCGCGGCAAACATAAGGGTCCACAAGGTTTGCGGCGCCTATTTCTACGGCTGTTGCCCCAGCGAGCATCATTTCAATTACATCCTCAGCAGTTGATACGCCACCCATACCGATAACGGGTATATTAACGGCGTGGGCTACCTGATACACCATACGAACAGCTACCGGAAATATTGCAGGACCTGAAAAACCGCCCATCTTATTGGCAATTACGGGTTTTCTGGATTTCAGGTCAATTCTCATACCAAGCAAGGTGTTTATAAGACTGATGCCGTCAGCCCCTGCCGCTTCACACGCTTTGGCAATGCTTACTATATCGGTAACATTTGGCGATAATTTTACAATAACCGGCTTGGTTGTAACGGCTTTAACGGCTTTTACTACTTCGGCCGCCGCCTCGGGAGACGTGCCAAAGCTCATACCGCCGCCGTGTACGTTAGGACAACTGACATTCACTTCAAGCCAACCAACCTGCTCTTCTTTGTCTAATTGTTGGCAAGTATAGGCATAGTCCTGGGTAGCAAAACCGCTGACATTTGCCATAACCTTTTTGTTAAAGCATTTTTTAAGTTTGGGTAATTCTTCGCTAATTACCTTTTCTACACCCGGGTTTTGAAGCCCTACGGCATTTATCATACCGGCATAACACTCGGCAATGCGCGGCGTAGGATTACCAAAACGGGCATCGCGTGTAGTGCCCTTAAAGGAAAATGTGCCAAGCATATTTATATCATAAAGTTCGGCAAATTCATATCCAAATCCAAAGGTGCCGCTTGCGGGGATTATGGGGTTATCAAGAACTATTCCGCATAAATTAACGCTTAATCTTCCCATAAAATCTCCTCCTTTTTCATTACGGGGCCGTCTTTGCAAATTCTATTATAACCCGTATTGGTTTTGCAAGAGCAACCCATACAAACACCAAAACCGCAGCCCATACGCTCTTCAAAACTCAGTTCGCCATCTGTTTTTGAAACCTTATAAATTGCTTTAAGCATCGGCTCGGGACCGCAGGTGTAAAAGTAAGAATAATCAAGGTTTTCCATAACGCCTGTTACAAAACCTTTTGTGCCGTAAGAGCCGTCAACCGTTGTAACAAATACATCACAACCAAGGTTTATAAACTCTCTCTCATAGAAAATTTCACTTTTTGTATTAAAGCCCAGAATAACCGTTACTTTTTTACCAAGGTCGATAAGTTCTTTTGCCAACATATAAAGTGGGGGCACACCTACACCGCCGCCTATAAGCAACGGCGTATCGCCCGAACACGATACATCGTAGCCGTTACCGAGGCCAGTCAGAACATCTAATTCCTGACCGACTGCCATTTCACTCATTTGTTCGGTGCCGTGGCCTACAATCTTGTAGATAATGGTGATTTCATTATCAGTGGCAAAGCAAACTGATATAGGTCGGCGCAAATATTTGCCATCCAGTTTAATGTTGATAAACTGTCCGGGTTTTGTTATATCACCCGCATCGCCCTTTAATGTCATTAAACAAACATCATCTGTCAGATGAAAGTTGTTTGTAATTGTAAAAATTCCTTGTTTCATTATAAACCTCACGCATCAATGGTTGAAATTGTAAGGGTGGTTTCTTCTAATACATCAAGCAATACCTTTACAGTATCAAGGGCTGTAAATATGGTAATGTTGTTTTCGGTTGCAATTTTACGGATTTGCTGACCGTCACTCTCTGGACCACCCGCATTTATGTCTTTTGTGTTAAGCACATAAGCAATATGGCCTTGTCTGAGTGCATCCTGTATTTCATCACTGCCATCGCTGATCTTTTTAAGCACGTGTGTGCGGATACCGTTCTCTTTTAAGAATTTAGCAGTACCCTCGGTTGCCTGAATATTAAAGCCGAGATTATAGAAACGGCGGATAAGCGGTAAAGCTTCTTCTTTATCGCGGTCGGCAATGGTTGCAAATACGGTGCCGTAGTTTTGCAAGTGCATACCCGATGCCTGAAGTGCCTTATAAAGTGCACGGTTCAATTTATCATCATAGCCGATGGCTTCACCGGTGGACTTCATTTCAGGGGAAAGATATGCATCAAGTCCGCGCAACTTGTTAAACGAGAATACAGGTACTTTTACATACCAACGGTTTTTCTCTTCAGGATATATATCGAAAATTCCTTGTTCTTTAAGAGATTTACCGAGTATCACTTCGGTTGCAATATCGGCAAGACTGTAACCTGTTGACTTTGAAAGGAACGGAACGGTACGGGAAGAACGGGGATTAACTTCTATTATATAAACATCATCATTTTCATCCACTATAAACTGGATGTTGTAAAGGCCGATGATTCCGATACCAAGGCCTAATTTCTTGGCATATTGTAAAATGATGCCTTTAACCTTATCTGAAATACTGAATGTGGGGTAGACGCTTATTGAGTCACCGCTATGGATACCTGTACGCTCAACAAGTTCCATAATACCGGGTACAAATACATTTCTGCCATCGCAAATAGCATCAACCTCAACCTCTTTGCCCTGGATGTATTTATCAACAAGTACGGGCTTGTCCTCATCAATTTCAACGGCGGTTTTAAGGTAGTGGCGGAGTTGTTCTTCATTTGCAACTATTTGCATAGCGCGGCCACCAAGCACAAAGCTGGGTCTTACGAGTACGGGATATCCAATATCGGCTGCGGCTTTAATACCGTCTTCAATTTTAGTAACCGCCTTGCCTTTGGGTTGCGGAATATCAAGGTCGTGCAAAATCTTTTCAAAGCTATCGCGGTTTTCGGCCTTTTCGATAGCGGCACAATCAGTACCGATAATTTTAACGCCGCGCTTCATTAACGGCTCAGCCAGATTGATAGCGGTCTGACCGCCGAGAGATGCAATAACGCCTTCGGGCTTCTCAAACTCGATAATGTTCATAACATCTTCGGGAGTGAGCGGCTCAAAGTAGAGTTTATCAGCCGTTGTATAGTCGGTAGATACGGTTTCGGGGTTGTTGTTTATAATAATTGCTTCATAACCCGATGCTTTAATGGTTTGCACGGCGTGTACGGTTGAATAGTCAAATTCAACACCCTGACCTATACGGATAGGACCTGCACCGAGCACTACAATTTTCTTTTTATCGGTAAGCCGAGAAGCATTTTCACCGGTGTAGGATGAGTAGAAATAGGGGATATATGCGCCTGTGTGACAGGTGTCAACCATTTTAAATACAGGGAAGATGTTATTTGCTTTTCTTACATTGTAAACATCAAGCTCTTCGCAATGCCAAAGACGCGCAATATACTTATCGCTGAAGCCCATCTTTTTGGCGGCAATAAGTGTATCGATATTATTCACATTTTCCTTCAATGTGTCTTCCATATCAATAATTTTCTTGATGGATTCCAGGAAGAAAGAAGTGATTTTTGTGATTTCGTGAATTTCGTCTATAGTTGCGCCACGTGCAATAAGCTCAGCAATAGCAAAGATGTTATCATCTTTAAATTCACTGATATAATCGAAAAGCTCTTCCTTGGTCATATTGTCAAATTTTGACATATAAAGGTGGTTTACATTGATTTCCAAAGAACGAGCTGATTTGAGCAAACATTCTTCAAGGTTAGAACCGATACCCATAACCTCACCGGTTGCTTTCATCTGTGTGCCGAGCGTGTTGGCGGCAGATGTAAACTTATCAAACGGGAAACGGGGGAATTTTGCGATTACATAGTCAAGTTTTGGCTCAAAAGCGGCAGTTGTGTTGGCAATCTGAATATCTTCCAAGAGCATACCGAGAGCGATTTTTGCGGTAACACGCGCAATCGGGTATCCACTTGCCTTTGAAGCAAGAGCTGAAGAACGCGATACACGGGGGTTTACCTCAATCAAATAATATTCGCTGGAATTCGGGTTTAGTGCAAACTGTACGTTACAGCCACCCTCAATTTTAAGTTCTTTAATTAGTTTGATTGCGCTGTCATTAAGCATTTTTTCGTCTTCTTTGGAGAGTGTCATAATCGGGGCTACAACCAAAGAGTCGCCTGTATGTACACCGACAGGGTCAATATTTTCCATACCGCATATGGTGATAGCGTGGTCGGAAGAGTCGCGCATAACCTCAAACTCAATTTCCTTGTAACCCTTAACACTTTTTTCAATGAGTACTTGATGAACAGGGGAAAGTTTAAAGGCATTGAGACCGATTTCGTGTAATTCTTCTTCATTTTCAGCAAAGCCGCCGCCTGTACCGCCAAGGGTAAATGCGGGGCGCAGCACTACGGGGTATCCGATGCGTTTTGCCGCCTCCTTTGCCTCTTCTATGCTATAAGTGATTTCAGAAGGAATAACCGGCTCACCGATAGACTGGCAAAGCTCTTTAAATAACTCGCGGTCTTCGGCGCGTTCAATACTCTCGCTGCTTGTACCTAAAAGTTCAACACCGCATTCCTTTAAAATGCCCTTCTTTTCAAGCTGCATAGCAATATTAAGTCCTGTTTGACCGCCAATACCGGGGACAATGGCATCGGGACGCTCATAGCGGAGAATTTTAGCTATATATTCAAGGGTCAACGGCTCCATATAAACCTTGTCGGCTATTGTGGTGTCGGTCATAATGGTTGCGGGGTTAGAGTTGCAAAGCACAACCTCGTAGCCCTCTTCTTTAAGCGCTAAACAGGCCTGTGTACCCGCATAGTCAAATTCTGCGGCCTGACCTATAACAATAGGACCTGAGCCGATAATCAATACTTTCTTTATGTCTGTTCTCTTAGCCATTTTTTATTCCTCCATAAATACTTTCTTGCCGTTTATTACAGTTAAGCAGTTTTTACCGTAAAGTTTATAATCCTTAAACGGTGTTGCGCGCCCCATTGACTTAAACTTTTCGGGGTCTACAATCCATTCCTTTTCTAAATCCCACACCGTAAAGTCATTGCCAAGCGGTATATTAAACCGTTTTCGCGGGTTTATACACATAAGCTGTATCAGGTGTTCAAGCGTAATCACACCGTTTTTGACAAGGTGGGTGTACATTACCGCAAAAGCCGTTTCAAGCCCTACTATACCAAAGGCGCTCTTTTCGAGGCCTTTCGATTTTTCCTCGCTTGAATGCGGTGCGTGGTCGGTGGCAATCATATCTATCGTGCCATCCTTAATACCTTCAATCAGCGCTAATCGGTCTTGACTTGAACGAAGCGGCGGATTCATTTTAAAACGACCGTCTTCTTTCAAATCCTCATCGGTGAGTACCAGATAATGCGGTGCGGTCTCACAGGTTACATTTAATCCATCACGCTTGGCTTGTCTTATCAGTTCCACGCTTTCCTTTGTGGAAATATGGCATATGTGATAGGCGCAGCCCGTTTCCCTT
>JAZUSW010000005.1:0-3789 GCA_045606925.1 Acutalibacteraceae bacterium
TCGGTATTCTTGCCGACTGCGGTTTTACCTCGGCAAAGGATATTATCAAAAAAGTAATCAAAAATATGGGGTTGCCTTGCAACATTGCCTATTTTTTTGTTAAAATGGGCGCCATCATTTTTGGTGGATTTAATCCCGATGAATTGTACGCCGAGCAGTCGCTTAAAAACTGTAAAGTCCCAGTAATCTTTTTCCACGGTGAAAGCGATGATTTTGTTCCGTGTGAAATGAGCAAAAGAAATTATGATGCCTGTGCTTCAAAAAAAAGGTTAGTCACTGTTAAAGGCGCAGGACACGGACTTAGTTTTTTGACCGAACCCGAAAAATATTATGAGATTTTAGGAAAGTTTTTTCAAAACTAAAAGACACCGTTACGGTGTCTTTTTTGATTTTTGACCTATGTGTTCGAACCACTACACGTTGTTTATAATTTGTCGGCAAAGCCCACCCCGCAATTATTCATTATTCATCAGCAAGGCGACTTCATTATTCATTACGAAAATCCGTTTTAATGAATGATGAATATTGAATAATGAAAAAATGAATAATACAAAATAAAAATCCCATCGACAAAAGTCGACAGGATTTTCGTTTTGGCAGGGGCAGAAGGGATCGAACCCTCGGCACTCGGTTTTGGAGACCGATGCTCTACCAGCTGAGCTATACCCCTATATTCATTTTTAACAATTTTTGCTAACACTGGTGGACCAGCAGGGACTCGAACCCCGGACCAACCGGTTATGAGCCGGTTGCTCTAACCAACTGAGCTACTGGTCCGTGTCAGCAAGGACTATTATACCATATTTTTTTGCCTTGTCAATACAATATTTTTTATTTTTATTAATAAATTCTTGCAGTTGTCAATTAAATATGGTATTATAAATTGAATTTGTATGTTTTGAAAGGGGTTACTTAATTATGCCTGATTCCCGCCCAATCGGTATCTTTGATTCGGGACTTGGCGGTTTAACCGTTATGAAGGAAATTCTGACAAGACTTCCTTGCGAGGACATAATCTATTTTGGCGATACCGGTCGCGTACCGTACGGTACAAGAAGCCGTGACACCATAAGAAAATATGCAGTACAAGATGAAAAATTTCTACTTAACAACGATGTTAAAATAATTATTGCTGCTTGCGGTACAGTGAGCGCCGTTGCCGCCGACACGGCAAAGGATTTGCCTGTACCCTTTTTTGAGGTAATATCTTATGCTGCTAAAGCCGCAGTTGATACAACCAAAAACGGAAAAATAGGTGTAATTGGTACTCCTGCGACCATCAACAGTGGCGCACACAAACAAAGAATTTTATCAATTATGCCCAACGCGGATATTACCGCCGTTAGTTGTCCTTTATTTGTACCATTGGTAGAAGAGGGTTGGGTAAGCCCCGATAATATGGCAGTATACGATACTGCAAAGCGCTACCTTGAACCCCTGAAATCTGCCGGTGTTGATACCTTAATTTTAGGGTGTACACACTATCCCCTGCTTACCGATGTTATTTCTGATATTATGGGCGACACGGTCACTCTTATAAATATGGGTACTGCTACTGCACAGGCGGTTGAAATCTTTCTTTCAACGAATAATATGTTTAGTGCAACTAACAATAAAGGCACAAGCCGTTTCTTTGTAAGTGATATGACAAATTCTTTTGAGAAAACTACCGAATTATTGCTTGGAAAGAAAATAGACAACAGCAGTATAGAACAGGTGGATATTGATAAGATATGAAGGATGTTATTATAAACATTAAAGGTACGCAAAGCAATGATACCGACAGTGAGATTATTGAGTTTACGACTGTTGGTAAATTTGGTGAGCGTGACGGTAAATATATGGTTGTTTATGAGGAAAATCAAACTATTGAGGGCTCTCTTATTAAGACAACTTTAAAGGCCGATGATGATAGCCGAATTATTATGAACCGAAGCGGTGCGATTGAAAGTAAACTCGTGATAGAAAAAGGCAAAAAGAAACAATGCTTTTATTCCATCCCACAGGGTGAACTTGTGTTGGGAATATTCGGTGAAAACATCACCAATGATTTAAACAAAAACGGCGGCGATTTATCGATGTGCTACACTATCGACATTGAAAATGCGTTTATTAGCCGAAACACAGTAGAAATATCAATAAAAGAGGTTGAAAACATTGTCACAAATAGTTAATAAAGCAAGGGAACAAATTAAACAATGCATAATTGATGCGGCAAACAAAGCCATTTCCAACGGTGCTTTACCGGAAGCACCGCTTACTGATTTTATAATTGAAGTACCCGCAAACCGCGAACACGGTGATTATGCAGTAAACGCCGCAATGACCTGGGCGCGTAATTTCCGCTCAGCACCGCGCAAAATAGCAGAAATTCTTATGGACAATGCAGACTTTACGGGCACATATATTGACCGTTTTGAAATCGCAGGTCCCGGTTTTATCAATCTCTTTTTGGGAGATAAATATTATTCGGATATTATTTTGGATATTGATAAATTGGGCGAAAATTACGGTAAGAGCAATTACGGTGAAAATAAACGCGTACTTGTTGAATTTGTTTCCGCCAACCCCACAGGACCTATGCATATAGGTAACGCTCGCGGCGGTGCCTTGGGCGACTGTTTGGCGGCAGTTTTGGATGCCGCAGGTTACGAGGTTGAGCGTGAGTTTTACATAAATGATGCAGGTAACCAAATTAATAAATTCGGCTTATCGCTTGATTTAAGGTATCAACAAATTTTTGACAGTAATGTCGATATGCCTGAGGATTCTTATCACGGTGCCGATATTATAGCCCACGCCACCGCATTTGCCGATATTCACGCAGATAAATATTTAGGTAAAAGTGAGCAAGAGCGCAGAAAGGCGCTTGTTGAATTTGCGCTACCTAAAAACATTCAGGGGCTTCACGATGACCTGTTAAAGTATCGAATTGAATACGACACTTGGTTTAAGGAGAGCACATTACACGCAAACGGTGAGACTGCAAGAATAATTGAACTGCTGAAAAACAGCGGTCACACTTATGAAAAGGAAGATGCTTTATGGTTCCGTGGCAGTGATTTTGATGCCGAAGACTTTGTTCTTGTTCGCTCAAACGGTGTGCCCACCTATGTAGTGCCGGATATTGCTTATCACTATAATAAACTTGTAACTCGCGGTTTTGATAAAGCTATAGATATTTTGGGCGCCGACCACCACGGCTATGTGCCGCGCCTTAAAGCTGCACTTACAGCACTCGGCGTTGATGCCTCTCGTCTTGATGTTGTGCTTATGCAAATGGTACGCCTTGTTCGTGACGGTGAAGTTATCAAGGCATCAAAACGCTCCGGCAAAGCAATTACTCTTGTAACCTTACTTGACGAAGTACCGATTGATGCGGCAAGATTCTTCTTCAATCTCAGAGAAGCCAACTCGCACTTCGACTTTGACCTTGATTTAGCCGTTGAAGAATCAAGTCAGAACCCCGTTTATTACGTACAATATGCACATGCCAGAATTTGCAGTATTTTAAGGAACCTCGAAGCCGACGGTATTGCTCTTAAAGAGTGTAGTTACAAAGAACTCGCACTACTTAATACAGCGGAAGAACGCGAATTAATCGTTCATCTTGCGGCATTAACCGAGGAGATTAAAACAGCCGCACGCACCTACGACCCTGCGCGTATGACACACTATGTTACCGAGGTTGCCACCAAGTTCCATAAGTTCTATAACTCTTGTCGTGTACGCGGTATTGAAGAAAACCTTATGACTGCGCGTGTAATGCTTTGCCGTGATACCGCAGTT
>JAZUSW010000006.1:0-4561 GCA_045606925.1 Acutalibacteraceae bacterium
CTTTCCCGCGCGGGAAAGGGAGCGCGAGGTGCGTGTTCCTTGTTTGCTCGTTGTCCCAAAAATCGTACAGTGAAAAATATATACTTGACTTTTTCGCAACCTTGCCTTATAATCATAAACGCGAGGTTGCGTGTGCAACTAACTACCGCCTTTATCCGTGCGGGCTTGACGTGGTGTGTCGGCTCGTGGCGGTAGATACCAAAAAAAGAGAGTCCTTTCGGGCTCTCTTTTTTTTGCTTAATTGAGCGAATTATACAAAACGCTATTTCATTTTGTATAATTAACAATAAATTTTCCAAGCTAATTTAAAAAGTTTTTCTACTGCTTCCCTATAATAAATTCTATTTAAAACAGCGGATTTAAGGTCCGCTGTTTTAATTTGATTTATCTTTCTTCACGGAAATATGATAATCCAAGACTTTGTGGCGGCTGGTTTTCGCGTTTGTCACGAATACTGGTAATTACAAGCACAATAATTGTTACAACATAAGGCAACATTTTAAATATTTCTTTACCCGCAAAACTAACCCCCGTGATATAACTACTTGCTATATAAAGTCCACCAAATATAATTGAGCCAATAATAGCAATGTTAGGTTTCCAAACCGTAAATATAACAAGCGCAATCGCTAACCAACCGATTTCATCAATGCAATATTCCCAGTTACCGTTAAGGTAATCCATGATAAATGACAAACCGCCAAGACCTGAAATTGCACATCCGATACAGGTTGCACAATAACGATACAATGATACATTAATGCCTGCGGCATCAGCAGTTGCGGGATTCTCCCCTACTGAGCGCAAATGTAGGCCTATTCGTGTTTTAGTTAACACAAAAGATGTAATCAAAGCGATTACTATTGCAAGATAAATCAGAACACCGTGGGATAAAAACACTTCACCAAACCAACCAAGGTCATCGGCAAACGGCAACGATGCAGTAAAGAATTTACTGCCGCGACTATACGCAGGACCAGTTTCAGAAATCATATAGTTAGAAACACCAACACCGAAGGTTGTGAGCGCAAGACCGGTTACATTTTGATTTGCTCTGAGTGTAACGGTTAAAAAGCTAAAAATTAATCCCATAAGCGCACCACCGATTAAAGTGGCAATAATAGGAATAATTATCGCTAAAAATGCATCGGCGCGTACCCCTACGGATTTCATATATAAATACTCAGCATAGCAACCACAAGAAGCGCCAACACACATAACACCGGGAATACCAAGGTTCAAATGGCCCGATTTTTCGGTAATAGTCTCCCCTGTTGAACCGAAAAGGAATGTCATACCAAGACGGATAGCACTAACTAAAAAAGCAACCATATCAGTTCTTCTCCTTTCCGTTTTTAGAGAGTAAAATCTTATATTGCAAGAAGAACTCGCAACCTATTATAAAGAAAAGAATTATACCAATAACGATATCAGCTATATCAAGCGGAATACGGAAATCGGTTGCAACTTGTTGAGCACCTTTTTGAAGAAAAACCAGAAGGAAGGTTGTAAACACCATATATATCGGATTAAATTTAGCAAGCCAAGATACCATAATTGCGGTAAATCCACGGCCACCGGCGGTTGTTGTACTGATTGTATGGTTTGTACCACCCACCAATAAAAGACCGGCGATACCGCAAATTGCGCCCGATACAACAAGCGTTCTTATAACAACCTTTTTAACATTGATACCGATATATCTTGCGGTGTTTTCACTCTCACCTACTACCGAAATTTCATAACCTTGTTTTGTGTGCTTCAAATAGATATAAACAACAACTGTCAGCACAGCTACAATTAGTATATTAAGCAAATATGATTTACCAAATAAAACGGGTAAACCAAACTGTGGCATAGGTGTTAAAACACCGGAACCGCTTTTAACAAAGTATTTTAAGAAAAATGCAATTAATTGTATGGCAACATAGTTCATCATAAGCGTAAATAATGTTTCGTTTGTGTTCCAAATCGCCTTAAAAATCGCAGGTAAAACCGCCCAAATGATGCCTGCTAGAATGGATGCTGCTATCATAACAACCAACAATAGACCTAAAGGCAGCTTATCACCCAAGAACATCATCACCGAAACGGTTGCAAGACCGCCGACAAGCACCTGACCTTCGGCACCACAGTTCCAAAATCGCATTTTAAAGGCAGGAGTAACGGCCAAAGAAACGCAAAGTAAGATTGCAATGTCTTGCAGCAAACTCCAAATACGAAGTGATGAACCAAAAGCGCCGTTAATCATAGTTTTATATACGGCAATTGGATTTTTTTCGGTCAAAATTGTAATAACCACTGCTGACACAATAAGTGCTGCAATTACTGCTAAGGCGCGGACTAAAAGCGATTTATACCACGCCATTGGTTCGCGTTTAACAATATGAAAAAGTTGATTTTTAGTCTTTTTTGCAGTGTTTTCCATATAGATTAGTCCTCACTTTCTGCAGATTTTGTCATCAAAACACCAATTTCTTCCTTGGTGGTGTTTCTTGCATCAACGATACCTGTAATGTGACCTGAGCCAATTACTACGATGCGGTCACAAAGCTCAATTAAAACATCCAAATCCTCGCCAACAAATATAACGGCAACGCCATTTTCTTTTTGTTGATTAAGGAGATTATAAATTGTGTAAGAAGAGTTAATGTCAAGTCCCCTAACGGGATAAGCAGCCATTAAAACTGTCGGTGAGGACGAAATTTCGCGGCCTACGAGTACTTTTTGAACATTGCCGCCCGAAAGTCTGCGAACAGGAGTTGTTGCGCCCGGAGTTACAACCTCAAGGTCTTCAATTATATGCATTGCAAGGTCTTTGGGAGATTTTCTTTCCAAGAAAAGCGAATGCCCTTTACGGTAAGACCGTAGCATCATATTATCAATAATATCCATATTACCTACAAGGCCCATGCCTAAACGGTCCTCGGGAACAAATGATAATCTAACACCAAGCTCTCGGATTTGCAAGGGTGTTTTATCCCTCAAATCCTCTTGTTTGCCGGTCTTTGGGTCGTGATAGACAATTTCACCATTTTGCAAATGCTGGAGACCCGCAATGGCTTCCAATAACTCGCGTTGACCCGAACCTGCAATACCTGCAATACCTAAAATTTCACCTGAATTAGCGGTAAATGATACATCATCAAGCACCTTAATTCCATCGCGGTTAACGCAGTCAAGTCCATTAATTACCAAACGGGGTTCGGTATTTTTTGGTTCGCTTCTATTTATATTTAAGGAAATCTTTTTACCTACCATCATTTCGGTGAGTTCCGACTCATTTGTTTCGGCGGTAATAACCGTACCTATGTATTCGCCTTTTCTGAGGACTGCGACTTTATCCGAAAGGGATAAAACCTCGTGAAGCTTATGGGTAATGATTATTATTGATTTTCCATCATCACGCATACGGCGTAAAACCGCAAAAAGTTTTTGAGTTTCCTGGGGAGTAAGAACGGCAGTCGGCTCATCGAGTATGAGTATATCGGCACCGCGATAAAGAACTTTAATTATTTCAACCGTTTGCTTTTCGGAAACCGACATTTCGTGGATTTTGTTATTTGGGTCTATCTCAAAACCGTATTTATTTGCAATTTCTTTAATATCAATAGCGGCTTTTTTAATATCAAACTTTCCGTTATCCTTAAGACCTAAAATAATGTTTTCGGTAGCCGAAAATACATCAACAAGCTTAAAATGCTGATGAATCATACCTATTTTGTAGTTAAACGCATCTTTTGGGGAACGGATAACGACCTCTTCCCCATCGATTAAAATCTGACCGTGGTCGGGGAAATATATACCCGCAATCATATTCATAAGTGTAGTTTTACCGCTTCCGTTTTCACCAAGAATCGATAAAATTTCACCACGATTTACCTGCAGGTTAACATCTTTGTTAGCAATTACGCTACCAAAGGTCTTAGTGATGTTTTTTAATTCAATGGCATAATTTGATGACAAATGTAATTCCTCCTCAGAATTAATCAGTTAAAAAAATCTATAAAACCTTATAAACTTTTTTAATTAATTAAATAGAATTTAGGCGGGACAGATAAGTGTCCCGCCTTTATTGTTAAAAGCGAATCTATTAATATTTCTCGTTAAGGAGAGTAATACCGTCAATTCTTAAATCGAAGTAAGGAGCAGAACGCTTTGTAGACTCAGCGAAAGCACCGTTCTCGATAGCTTCGGTATCTGCAGTGTAAGCAGCATCAGTATCAACATCAGCTAAGTAAGTTGTAAGTTCTTTACCGTCAACAGTGAAGTTCTTGGTGTCGAATACAGCAACTTTACCTGATTTAAGGTCTGCAACAGCGGCTTTGATGGCGTCAACAGTGCCCTCAGCAGCAACATCAAGGTTAACACCTGTAAGAACAACAGAACCTTCTTCGATACCACCGCACCAGTCAGCAGCAATAGCTTCACCTTTGTTTACGCAACGGATGATATAGTTAAAGTAAGGAGCCCAGTCGATTCTTGAAGAAACGATAAATGTTTCGGGGCAAGAATCATATGTGCTACCATTATAAGAAACATTAGGAACACCTGCATTTTC
>JAZUSW010000007.1:0-3289 GCA_045606925.1 Acutalibacteraceae bacterium
AAATCATCGTGTATAAGCGAATAGGTATGTATCATTTCAAGGGCAACCGCAAAGTTCATAGCGCCATTGCCCTTTCCGCCGCAAAGTTTAAAAAATTCAAGTAAAATAATTGGGCGAATCCTTTTACCGCCTATTTTTAAACTGTAAAGCATAGCTTCTCGCAATTTTTCATAACTCGAAGAATTGCACCGGACGGCATCTTCAAATTCACTTTCAATCAATTCAGCGTAATTTTTTAGTGTTAAAGAAAAATCACTCATTAATATCTTCACCCGTTAATAAATCAATCTTTAGTTTAGCATCATTTAGTTGTGCGTTGCAAACATTGGTAAGCTTTACACCTTTTTCAAAAAGCTGTATTGCTTCATCAAGTGAGCAATCCTCTTTTTCAAGTTTTGCAACGATATTTTCAAGTTCTGCCAAGGATTTTTCGAATGTTAAATTTTCCGACATTTTTGCACCTACTTAATATTTTTAATTTGCGCATTTACCGAACCATCCGATAAAATAATATCAACTGTGTCACCACTAATTAAATCATTTACTTTATTTACCCTTTTACCGTTTTTTTGAACTACGGCATAACCGCGGGAAAGCGTTTTAAGAGGACTTGCAGTCTCAAGCTTAGAAACGGTTGTTTTAAATCTTTTATCTTGCCCCTCAACAAATGATTTGTATAAGGATTTTAGACGCAGCGCAAGTTTCTCTAATACAACCTGCCTGTCAGTTACAATTTGCATAGGTTTTAAGAAATATACCGATTGCGATAATTGAGATAACTGTAAAAGAGCTTTTGAATACTTATATTCAAGACCGTGTTTTAATCTATTTCTTAAAACTGTAATTTGTCCCTTCAATTCTTCTTCATCAGGTACCGCAAGTTCTGCCGCGGCAGAAGGAGTCGGCGCTCGAAGGTCTGCTACAAAATCGCAAATAGTAAAATCGGTTTCGTGACCAACCGCCGAAATTACCGGAACCGGAGACTCATAAATCTTACGAGCGAGTTGCTCATCATTAAAAGCCCATAAATCTTCAATCGAGCCGCCGCCGCGCCCTACAATAATAACATCGGCAAAGCAGTCACTATAAACCTTATCAAGCATATCAATAATTGATTTAGCGGCGTTTACACCCTGAACTGTTACAGGACACACCGTTACTTTACAAATCGGGTAGCGCCGAGAAATAATATTTAAAATATCTTGTAGTGCAGCGCCAGAGCGTGAAGTTAGTACAGCTATGTTTTTTGGAAATCTCGGTAAAGGCCGTTTTGTGCTGATGTCAAACAGACCTTCTTTTTCGAGTTTTTCTTTGATTACTCTAAACTGTTCGGCAAGGTCGCCAACACCATCAGGTACAATATTTTCTACAAAAATCTGATATTGACCGTCTTTTTCATACAAGGATACTTTACCGCTGCAAATTACGCGCTGACCATCACTTAAATCGACCGAACAACGCGATGCAGACTGTTTAAACATAACACATCTGATGACAGCATCATTGTCTTTAAGCGAAAAATAGAAATGACCGCTTGCATAATGTTTTTTAAGATTGGAAATTTCACCGCGTACGCTAATAAAGTTTAGCCGCGCATCACCTTCGATAATTGAACGAACATATGTGTTCAACTGTTTAACGGTAACTACTGCCGCCATTATTTATCTGCCGCCACTTTCTTAACAACGGTGCCTAAAACGCCATTTACGAATGCTGCATCCTCACTTGAAGCAAATTTTTTACATAATTCAACCGCTTCGTTAACCGAAACACTTGCAGGGATATCTTCTCTATACAACAGTTCATAAATAGCCAAGCGCATAACCGCAAGAGCAACCTTACTGATACGGTTAACACTCCAACCGTTAGAATTCTCACCAATTATTGTATCAATTTGCTCTGCATTATCATACACACCGTTAAAAACATTTATGCAATATTCATCGGTTTCGAATTCTCTCACCGAAACTGCTAAATCAACAATCTCCTCACAGGATAAATCATTGAATATTTTTTCAAAAATTAATACAAATGCCTGTTCTCTTGCAGCTTTTCGGTTAAGCATAAACACACCATTCCTTAAAAAATATTTATATTTAGTATATTATATACTATTATGCATATTTTTGCAAGAACAAATGCATAAAGTTAGTACTTGTAAAATTGCCAAAATACTGTTATAATATAATGAACACATATTTTTGGAGGAATAAATATGGCTTTGGGGTTTAGAAAAAGTCTCTTCGGTTATAATTGCGAAGATGTTTCGGAATATTTACATAAAAGTGATAATTCTCACAAACAGGCAATCGCCGCACTGAATGCAAGTATTGAAGAAATCAAGGACAAGCTTATCAATGCTAACAGTGAAAAAGAGAAGCTTATAAATGATAAAAATGATTTACAAGGTCAACTTGATTTTTACAAATCTAAATATGAAGAAGTTAAAACTTTAAGCGAAAACATTGGTAAATTGTATCTTGTTGCGCAAACAAATGCCAAATCAATTATCGATACTGCCAACAAGACGCGCATTGCTTCGATTGAAGAAATTCAAGAAAACATTTCGCTCTTAAATAACACAAACGCCTCTCTTGCCGAAATTAAGCAGAGCGTAATCTCAATGAGCGAGAATTTTGTCAGTGAAATTGAGAAGCTTACCGAATCTCTTGAAGAAATAAAGAAATCCGCCTTAGCCGCCGATGAAAACGGCAATGCAAAGGTCGAGAATTTTGAAAAAGTTTTTGACAAAATAACAAAATGAGAGAATTATATTTAGACACAAAAAATATCGCCGACTGGAAAGATACTGTTTCCTGCGGCGATAAAATTTACTTGTCAGGCACTGTATATACGGCGCGTGATGCGGCACACAAGCGTATTTTTGAACTTTTGGATAGCGGTAAACCTCTACCGTTTGAAATTAAAGATTCAGTTATATATTATGCTGGTCCCACCCCTACGCCTGACGGATTTGTTATCGGCAGTTGCGGACCTACAACTTCTTCTCGTATGGATACTTTTGCACCGACCTTATACGATTTAGGTATGGCTTGCAGTATAGGCAAAGGACCAAGGTCAAAATCGGTAGTTGATGCTATTATAAATAACAAAGCGCTTTATCTTTGTGCCCTGGGTGGTGCAGGTGCCTTAGCATCGGTTTCCATTACGGAGTGCCGCGTTTTAGATTTTGAAGATTTGGGTTGTGAGTCGGTTAAAAAATTAGTGTTTGACCGTTTTCCTTTATTTGTTGGCATTGATGCCTTTGGAAATTCATTATTTTAAAGAC
>JAZUSW010000008.1:0-15508 GCA_045606925.1 Acutalibacteraceae bacterium
GTTTTTCGTTACCGGGAATCGGGGTTGCCGAAATAATAATCATATCCCCAGGTACTATATCAACATTTCTATGTTCGCCTGCGGCTATACGGTGAAGTGCCGACATAGGTTCACCCTGACTGCCCGTTGTTATGATTACGAGTTGCTCAGGTGTATATTTTTTTATTGCATCAATATCTATGAGCACATTTTCATAAACATTCAGATACCCTAACTGTGCGGCAATATTAACGACATTTATCATACTGCGACCCGAAACGGCAACCTTTCTGCCGCAATTCACCGCCTCATCAATAATTTGCTGAATACGGTGGATGTTAGAAGAAAATGTTGCGACTATGATACGGTGATTACCCGCCTTTGCAAATAAATTGGCAAACGACTCGCCGACTATCCTTTCGGATGCGGTAAAACCGGGACGCTCAGCATTTGTAGAATCAGACAGGAACGCTAAAACGCCTTCCTTGCCGAGTTCTGCAAATCTCGCCATATCAATAACATAATCATCAATAGGTGTTGAATCTATTTTAAAGTCACCTGTTTGAACGATAAGACCCGCGGGACATCTGACAGCCACTGCCACAGCATCGGGGATTGAGTGGTTAACATGTATAAACTCAACCGAAAATGCGCCGAGTTTTACTATATCACCCGGTTTTACAACATTCAGTTTTGCCTGTGAATCCAGGCGATGTTCTTTTAATTTACCCTCAACGAGCCCCAATGTTAAACGGGTGCCATAAATCGGAACATTGAAGTTTTTGAGAAGGTACGGGATGGCGCCTATATGGTCCTCGTGACCGTGGGTTAATACAAGCCCTTTTATCTTATCCTTATTTTCCAAAACATACGTGAAATCGGGAATAACAATGTCTATACCCGGTGTTTCTTCATCGGGAAAGGACATACCGCAATCCACCAAAAACATATCTTCACCGTAAGCGTAAAGTGTTATGTTCTTGCCTATCTCGTCAAGACCGCCAAGCGGAATAATCTTTACCGGTTTTACTTGCTTTTGCGGCGATTTTTTATATGTGCGCTTTGCGGGTTTGTTTGCCGCCTTTTTGGTTTGTTTTGTATTCTTAACATTATTTTTAGTTGAATTTTTTGCCTTTGGTTTGGCATTGGTTTTTAATTTTTGTTTGCTTTCGGCCTTGCCGAATGTTTTTGCCATTAAACTTTTTCCTCCGTAAAATTTATGTATACCATATAATATTTATAAAATAGTACAGTTAATCACTATATATTGTACAATTTTACATACCACATTGTCAAGTACAAATATAGTATTGTCGAATTTGAATTTTTTTAAACAAAAAGCCCGACCAAATGGTCGGGCAAATCCTTTAAAATTCAGCATATCCTGTTGTACGCGGGAAGGGCAATACATCGCGGATATTTTGAATACCTGTCATATACATTATGAGTCGTTCAAAACCAAGACCAAAGCCCGCGTGACGAGCACCGCCGAAACGGCGAAGGTCTAAATACCAATCATAATCCTTTTCATCAGCACCGATTTCCTTAATGCGCTCACGCAAAAGGTCGATACGCTCTTCCCTTTGGCTACCACCGATAATCTCACCGATACCGGGCACCAAAACATCAACCGCCGCAACGGTTTTGCCGTCATCATTAAGCCGCATATAAAACGCCTTGATTTCCTTTGGATAGTTGGTTACAAATACGGGTTTTTTGAAAATTTCTTCGGTCAGATAACGCTCGTGCTCGGTTTGTAAATCGCAACCCCAGGATACAGGATATTGGAATTTGTGTCCGCTGTCGGTAAGCATTTTAACGGCCTCGGTATAGGTTACTGTTACAAATTCGGCATTGATAACCGAGTTGAGTTTTTCTTTTAGTCCCGACTCGAAATGCTGTTCAAAGAAATTAAGTTCATCAGGACAGTTATCCACAACAAATTTAAGTACATATTTAAGCATATCACGGGCAAGTTCCATATCCTCTTCCAAATCGGCAAAGGCAATTTCCGGCTCAATCATCCAAAACTCTGCCGCGTGACGCGCAGTGTAAGATTTTTCGGCGCGGAAGGTAGGACCAAATGTATACACCTTACCGAAGGCCAACGCCATACACTCGGCCTCCAACTGACCCGAAACGGTAAGCGATGTGGGTTTGCCGAAGAAATCCTCAGAAAAGTCGACTTTGCCGTCTTCAAGAACGGGAGGATTTTCAGCAGGTAAAGTTGTTACGCGGAACATTTCCCCTGCACCCTCGGCATCGCTTGAAGTGATAAGCGGTGTATGGGCGTAAACAAAGCCACGCTCCTGGAAAAATTTATGAATTGCATATGCCGCTACACTTCTAACGCGGAAGGCCGCGGAGAATGTATTTGTACGGGGGCGAAGATGCTGTATTGTACGCAAAAATTCAAGCGAGTGGCGCTTTTTTTGAAGTGGATAATCGGGTGTAGATGCGCCCTCCACAACAATCTTATTTGCCTGTAATTCACAAGGTTGTTTCATCTCAGGGGTGGCGACCAGAACGCCTTCAACCATAACGGCCGCGCCAACATTCTGAGATATTATTTCATCAAAATTTTCAAGCTTCCCACTTTCTAATACAACCTGCAACCCTTTTAAGCTGCTACCGTCATTAAGCTCCATAAAAGCGATGTTTTTAGACTGACGGATTGTACGCACCCAACCGCAAACTGTTACGGTGGATTTATCGAAATTTTCGGTGTTTTTTAAAAGATTTACTATTTCGGTTCGTTTCATTCTAACAACTCCTAAAATATCCTAACAAACATATTATACACATTTTTTAAAAAAGGTCAATTTCAATATTGATATATTTTAAATAATATTGTAAAATATTTTGGTATAGGAGTGAATTTCATGGCAAATGCCCTTATAAGAGACAAAATTATCGAAAAAGATTTTGGCAGGATGAATAATAGACAGCTTGAAGCTGTTACCACAACCGAAGGTCCCCTGTTGGTTCTTGCGGGTGCAGGTAGCGGCAAAACAACCGTGCTTGTAAACCGAATTGCCTGTCTTGTTAAATACGGCAATGCCTATAAATCAGATAACGAGCCGTTTTTAAGCGATATTGCCGTTCGTGAAGCCAACGCTTTTTTAAACGGTGAAACCGATGTGATTGACGGTTATTATTTTGCCGAAAATCCAGTAAAGCCGTGGCAAATATTGGCAATCACTTTTACAAATAAAGCCGCAAATGAGCTTAAAGAGCGAATTGCCGCAAAACTCGGCGAAGAGGCAAACGGCATCTGGGCGGGTACCTTTCACTCGGTTTGCGGAAAAATTCTGCGCCGCTTTGCCGCTAAAATCGGCTATACATCACATTTTACGATATACGATACCGATGACCAAAAGAAAATCATCAAAGAAATTATGAAAAGTGATGGAATTGATGAGAAAATGATGCCTGTTAAGGCGGTTTTGTCGGCGATTTCATCGGCGAAAGATAAGCTTATTTCCCCCGAAGAATTTGCCAAAATAAACTCCGATTACCGTGGTGGTACTATCTCAAAAATTTATAAAAAATACACCGTTAAAATGCTTAATAACGATGCTATGGATTTTGATGATATGATAAATAACACGGTAAAATTATTCCGTGAAAATCCCGATATTTTAGATTATTATCAAGAAAAATTCCGTTATATAATGGTGGATGAGTATCAGGATACAAACCACGCGCAGTATGTACTTATCAGTATGCTTGCCGAGAAGTATAAAAACATTTGTGTCGTGGGCGATGATGACCAGAGCATCTACCATTTCCGCGGTGCTACCATTGAAAATATTTTAAGCTTTGAAGATGAATATCCGAGCGCTCGGGTTATACGCCTTGAACAAAACTATCGTTCAACAGGGAACATTTTGAATGTTGCAAACGCAGTTATAAAAAATAATCACGGCCGAAAAGGTAAAAATTTATGGACCGAAAACGGCATCGGAAAAAAGGTGACTTTACATACAGCGCCTGATGAAAAAAGCGAAGCGACCTACATTGCCGATAAAATTTTAACGAGCGTTAAAAACGGCACCAAATTTTCCGACCACGCCGTGCTATACCGTATGAACGCGCAATCCAATGCGCTTGAAAATGTGTTTGCAAGAAGTGGTATTTCCTACCGTGTTATCGGCGGCACAAAGTTTTTTGAAAGAAAGGAAATCAAGGATGTTTTGGCCTATTTACAGGTTATAAGCAATCCATATGATGATTTACGCTTAAAAAGGATAATAAATGAGCCAAAGCGAAGCATAGGCAATACCACGGTTGATAATGCCGCGCAGATTGCCGAAAATTTGGGTCTCTCTCTTTACGAAGTGCTTAAAAACTCCGCGGAATATCCAATGCTGTCACGCTCCACCGCTAAATTACAGGCATTTTGCAACATTATCGATGAATTGCGTGAAACGGCAAATGATATATCTATACACGAGCTGTTTGAGAATATGCTGGATAAGTCGGGCTATTTAGCGGCTTTAAAAGCGGCAGGTGAAGAAGAACAGGACCGTGTAGATAACATCAACGAATTTGCATCAAATATCGTTATGTATGAGTTAGAAAACGAAACGCCTACCCTATCGGGATTTTTAGAAGAAATTGCGCTTGTAACCGACCTTGACTCAATGGATAACAACGACAAGGTTACCCTTATGACCATACACGCCGCAAAAGGTCTTGAATTTAACAAGGTGTTTATAAGCGGTATGGAAGATGGTATTTTCCCCGGGCATCAGTCTATTTTTGACGGACCTGCGGCTATTGAGGAAGAGCGCCGTTTGGCGTATGTTGCTATAACCCGAGCCAAACGGGAGCTTACTGTTACAAACACCTCTTGCCGTTTGCTTTTTGGCAGTACCAGCCGAAATGCCCCCTCCCGATTCCTACGGGAAATTCCGCAAGAATTTTGCGAGATGGAAAGGCCGCAAAGCATTTTCTCTGCCACGGCAAGACACAACATACAACAAAATTTTTCTTCCCACACACACAATGTTTATAATTCCGGTTTCGCAGCCAAAAAACCAAAAGACCAAAACAAATACACAAGTGGTATGAATGTTTTGCATAACACATTTGGGGAAGGTGTTATAATATCGGTTGTAAATATGGGTGACGACTGCCTTTTGGAAGTTAATTTTGCAAAGACAGGCACCAAAAAGCTTATGGCAAACTATGCAAAATTAAAAATTATTTAACTTTTTACCGCAAGTTATATGTTATAATAAATTTTGACAAGGAGGGTCGATATGTTACCAAACAGTTCAGCAATCAAACGCGAAGCCAAAAAGATGCTTACGGGCAAATGGCCGCTTGGTATTGCGGCAGTTTTTGTGCTTTTTTCTTATTTGATGTTTATGTCGGTGATTTATACACTGCTTTATCAGTTTTTTTCAAGCGGCATACCACATACCGTTTTAGTGTTTCTCGTGGTATTTTTTATAACGGCTATCGGTTTTCCGCTATCGCTTGGCATTTTAAGAATATACCGCGCAATTCTTTGTGAAAAAGGCACCGATTTATACGAAGTGTTTTACTATTTTTCTTCGATAAAGCGCCTTGCAAAAGCATTACAACTATGTTTTTTTATTGTTTCAAAACTTGCGCTTATAGGTTTTTTACTTTTTCTTCCCTCGTTAATCGTAAATTTACTCTCCGAAGGTAAATTACCTGTTTTTGAAAGCGGTATGCCTATCTGGTTTAGTAATTTGTGGGTTTTCGGCACTTTTTTAAGGGGTATAGCCGTAGCAATTTTGATTTATATCGCATTGCGCCACTACGCTTGCGCCTACATTTTTATACAAAACGATAACATATCAGCTTTGGAAGCGGTATTACTTTCCACCAAGGTCTCGAAGGTCAGTATTTCAAATTTTTTAGGCCTTTGCGTTTCTTTTTTAGGTTGGTTGGCATTATCGCTTTTGGCAGTACCGATATTTTTTACCGTACCGTATTTTCTTATGGCATACACCATACACTGCACTGCCGCTATAAACTACTACAACCGCACTATAAAGTCCCCCACTCCTTTTTCGGATGAAATGGATTTTGATTTATAAAATAATTTTTTAAACATATAATAACAAAAACGGAGGTATCTATTATGGAACTTAAAGGTTCAAAAACAGAGGCAAATTTAATGACTGCGTTTGCAGGCGAATCACAGGCGAGAAACAAGTACACCTACTATGCTTCAAAAGCGAAAAAAGATGGTTATGTTCAAATCGCCAAGATTTTTGAGGAAACTGCAAACAACGAAAAGGAACACGCAAAGATTTGGTATAAACTTTTAAACGGCGGCATTTCGGATACTGCAACAAACTTAAAACTTGCGGCAGAGGGCGAAAACTACGAGTGGACCGAGATGTATGCATCCTTTGCAAAAACAGCCCGTGAGGAAGGATTTGACCAAATAGCCGACCTGTTTGAAGGCGTTGCAAAGATTGAAAAAGAGCACGAAGAAAGATATTTGAAGCTTCTTTCAAATGTTCAGGGCGGTATCGTATTCTCTCGCGATAACGATATGATTTGGCAGTGTTCCAACTGCGGACACATTCATATTGGCAAAGCATCCCCGGAGATTTGCCCCGTATGTGCACATCCGCAAAGTTACTTTGAGATTAAAGCAGAAAACTATTAATAAGCAAACAAAAAAGTGCAGTTCGTTTGAACTGCACTTTTTTTATTATTATTTTGTACCGAAAAGTCTATCTCCCGCGTCCCCGAGTCCCGGTAAAATATAACCGTTCTCGTTTAAGCATCTATCAAGTGTAGATACATAAATATCAACATCGGGATGAGCTTCGGCAACCTTTGTGACACCCTCGGGGGCGCCGATAATTGCCATAAATTTGATATGCTTACAACCGCGTTTTTTAAGCAAATTAATAGCATCGCAAGCACTACCGCCCGTTGCTAACATCGGGTCAACAAGAAGTACGAGCTTATCCTCTATGCCATCGGGCAATTTACAGTAATACTCGCAAGGTTCAAGCGTTTCTTCATTACGGTACATACCGATATGTCCTACCTTTGCAAGTGGGAACAAAACGTGAACACCGTTTACCATACCGAGTCCTGCGCGTAAAATCGGCACAATGGCAACCGAATCATCCTTAACAACCTGTTGCTTACAGGTTTCCAAAGGAGTTTTTACATCGATTTCTGTTGTGTAAACGCCATCTTTTAACGACTCGTAGGTCATAAGGGTTGTTATCTCTTCAACCAACTCGCGAAACTCTTTCATGCTGGTTTGCTCATTACGCAAAATTGCAATTTTGTGTTTAATCAGCGGATGGTTAAAAATTACTACATTGTCGTAATTTTTCATTATTTATCCACCTCAGTTTTTTTCGCATTGAGAACAATATTAACAATAATACCAAGGATAAGTGCACAAGCAATAGATGTGATGGTAACTTTACCGAAAGTAAGAGTAAGACCGCCGATACCGCAAATAAGAATTGTTGCTGCGGTGAACAAGTTTCTACTGTCGCCCAAATCAACACCTTGGAGCATTTTAAGACCGCTTACTGCGATAAATCCGTAAAGGGTAATGCAAACGCCACCCATTACACAGCTCGGGATAGAAGCCAAGAAGGTAACGAAAGGACCAAAGAAGGAAATAACAATGGCCATAACCGCAGTAGTTGTAATGGTTACAACCGATGCATTGCGAGTAATAGCCACACAACCCACCGACTCACCGTATGTGGTGTTGGGGCAACCGCCAAAGAATGCACCTGCCATAGAACCTACACCATCACCAAGTAATGTTCTGTGGAGACCGGGTTCTTCAAGAAGGTCCTTCTCAATGATAGAAGAAAGATTCTTGTGGTCAGCAATATGCTCAGCAAATACAACGAAAGCAACCGGAACATATGCTACTGCTACCGTAGCAATATATGTGCCATCAATAGCTTTAACACCCTTGAAAGCTTCAATAAAAGAAAAATCAGGAATTGCAAAGATTGTCATCTCTTTGAATAAATCAAAGTTAACAATCATAAGAGATGCGTTTTTAGTGTAAATACCTATTACTGTGAAGATAGCCGCAACTACATAACCTGCCAATATACCGATAATGAAAGGAATGAGTTTAACCATCTTCTTACCGTATACAGAACAAATAGCAACTGTAAACAGTGTTACCAAACCGCAAATGAATGCAACATAAGTGGATGCAGTAGGAACACCATCAATAGCGTAAGAGCCCTTTACTAAATCACCCACTGCATTTCCTGCAAGAGATAAACCAATGATTGCTACTGTGGGTCCGATAACAACTGCCGGCATAAGTTTGTTAATCCAGGCAACGCCTGCAAACTTAACGATAATAGCAATTACCACATAAACAAGACCTGCAAAAACAGCACCAAGAATTATTCCTGCATATCCTGCTGCAACGGATGCTGCTCCGCCAAAAGCTGCGAACATAGAACCGATAAATGCAAATGATGAGCCGAGGAAAACGGGACTGCGGAATTTAGTGAAGAGTTGATATACGAGAGTACCAACACCTGCACCAAAAAGTGCTGCTGACTGTGACATACCGTTACCGATAATCGCCGGTACTGCAATTGTTGCTGCAAGTATAGCAAGAAGTTGCTGGAATGCAAAAACAAGCATTTGGCCAAATTTCGGTTTGTCTTGTACATCAAAAACAAGATTGTTTGCCATTTTAGATTCCTCCAATTATAAAATTGTGAAAAAGGTCAAAAAAGTAATTTTCTCCATATGACCTATATCGACAAACATTATAACACAGCGTTTTACAATTTTCAACACTTTCCACAAAATATTTATTACAAAATTGTTATTTTTTGGTTTTTTACACAATATTTAGTGGTTGGACTATTTTCTAAAATAACAAAAAATCGGCCCTTTCGGACCGATTTTATCAGTGTCAACAGTTTAAACCTCACTATTATTTTTTGCTGTAAATTACGGTTAAATCGCTATGAAGCTGCAAAATTGATGCGGGAACTTTGGGGTCGATAGGACCAAAAAATGCCTTTTCTATAATTTCTTTTTTGCTTTCACCATTAGCAATAAGCAACACGCGTTTAGCACCCATAATGCCACCCATACCCATTGTAACTGCGGCGCGTGGAACATCATCAATACTTTGGAAAAATCTTGCATTTGCCTCAATGGTGGATTCATCAAGTGTTACCTTATGAGTTGCTTTTGTGAAAAACTCATCCGGCTCGTTAAAACCGATATGACCATCAAGACCGATACCAAGCAACTGCAAATCAATGCCGCCAAGACGGGCAATATTATCATCATATTCCTTGCACTCTTTTTCTATATCTGCGGCAACACCGCTCGGAACGAATGTTTTTTCTTTGTTTATATTCACGTGATTAAAGAGATTGGTATTCATAAAATAACGATAACTCTGGTCGTTATCACCATCAAGACCGATATACTCATCGAGGTTAACCGATGTAACGGCTGAGAAATCAAGCTCGCCGTTTTCATATTTTTTTATAAGTTCTTTATAAGCACCTACGGGAGACGAACCTGTTGCTAATCCCAAAACCGAGTTGGGTTTTAAAATAACCTGCGCTGCGATAATGTTTGCTGCAGCAACACTTAACTGCTCGTAATTTTCTACTTCAATATATCTCATACTGAATCCACCTTTACACAATAATTTTGCTTATGTTATAAGTTTATTCTTCTTTTGGAAAAATATCAAGCAATTTTTATTTACTTTATTTCGTAAACCGTTAGTTGCGTAACCCGTTTGCATTTTATTTTCAACACATATTGACAAATAAAAAAAACAGTGATAAAATTACTACACACAAACCGATGATAAAGAATAGTAGTTTTTTGTAAGCTACCTTTCAGAGAGTCGCAGGCGGTGGGATTGCGGCAGGCAGTAAAAAACGAATGGGCTTTTGAGGGCGGACCGAACTTTTAGTAGGAACCGACGGGGTGTGCTCCCGTTACAAACAGCACCGTATATGTCAGTATGCGTATGTTTGGCTATTTTTGGGTGGCATAAACAAGATTTTAAAATCTTGTCCCATAAGGGACAGGGTTGTTTTTATTTTTAGGTGATAAAATGTTTATTTTAGTTAAGCGATGGCGTAGTTAATTTTCTCTGACTCTCACTTATATTTGAAAGGAAAATTTATTATGAATAATTATAGAGAATTTGACAACTATTTAAAGGAATATCCCGATAAAGACGGCTTTTTCGGTGAATACGGCGGTTCTTTTTTACCCGAAGAATTAATTCCGGTTTTTAAAGAAGCAGATAATTCTTACGAAGCAATTTGCCACTCGGCACAGTTTATAAACGAACTCCGCCGTATCAGAAAGGAATTTCAGGGTCGCCCGACTCCCGTATATCACTGCGAACGCCTTTCTAAACTGTTTGGCAACTGCCAGATTTATTTAAAGCGTGAGGATTTAAACCACACAGGCGCACACAAATTAAATCACTGTATGGGTGAAGGTTTGCTGGCTAAATATATGGGTAAAAAGAAACTTATTGCCGAAACAGGCGCCGGTCAGCACGGTGTTGCGATTGCAACTGCCGCCGCCTACTACGGTATGGAATGCGATGTTTATATGGGTGAAGTTGATATAGAAAAGCAAAAGCCCAATGTTATAAGAATGAAGATGCTCGGCGCCAATGTTATCCCCGTAACCCACGGCCTTAAAACCCTTAAAGAAGCTGTTGATGCGGCGTTTGAGGCATATTTAAAGGAATACAAGGATGCTATTTATTGCATAGGTTCAGCGCTTGGTCCGCATCCGTTTCCGAAAATGGTCAGAGATTTTCAATCGGTTATCGGATATGAAGCGCGCGACCAGTTTTTAGAAATGACAGGCATTATGCCTGATGCCGTTTGCGCGTGTGTAGGCGGCGGCTCTAACTCGCTTGGTATGTTTACACCCTTCCTTGCCGACCCCGTAGAAATCTATGGTATTGAACCCCTGGGTCGCGGTGAAAATACCGGTGACCACGCAGCAACTATGAAGTTCGGCACAAAGGGACGACTCCACGGCTTTGAAAGTTATCTTTTGCAGGATGAAAACGGTGAGCCGTTGCCTGTTTACTCGATTGCCAGTGGACTGGACTATCCAGGTGTAGGTCCTGAACACGCTTTACTCCGTGATAAAGGCCGTGTGCATTACGAGACCGTAAGTGACGAAGAAGCAATGGAAGCATTTTTCTTGCTTTGCCGTTATGAAGGCATTATCCCCGACATTGAAAGCTCCCACGCATTAGCATATGCAATCCGCTATGCAAAGGAGCACAAAACAGGTTCGATACTTGTTTGTCTCTCGGGTCGCGGAGATAAGGATATCGACTATGTTTACGAAAAATACGGTTGCGGCGAAAAATTTAATATAACTAAATAAAATATACCGCCGGAACACCATATCCGGCGGTTTTATTATATATAATATAATATGGTTATTGACAAATTAGGTTTTTTTTGATTTAATAGACTATATGCAATTTTATTTTTGGTGTACGCCCGAACATTCGGGTGACAGTGGAGGCGATTAGTATGCCAAGTTATCTTAAAATGAGTATTTCTGAAAGAAATGCCGAACTTGAAAAGGTAAAAAAAGAATATGAACATTTGAGAAATATGGGTACCGCACTTGATATGACACGCGGTAAACCGGGTTTTGACCAAATGGATGTCAGCAGTGACATTTTTGACTTGGTAGGTAAACATACCGGTTATAAAAACTGCGAGGGTACCGATTGCCGCAACTACGGCGGACTTGACGGTCTTATAGAACTTAAACATCTGTTTTCTCAAATTATGGGTGTTGACCACACACAAATCATTGTAGGCGGTAATTCCTCGCTTAATATGATGTTCGACACTATAGCACAGGCAATGACACACGGTTTTGGTGACAAACCTTGGATTCTGCAAGGCAAAGTTAAATTTTTGTGTCCTGCCCCCGGTTATGACCGCCACTTTGGTATTTGTGAACATTTCGGTATTGAAATGATACCTGTTAAAAACACCCCCTTCGGTCCCGATATGGATATGGTTGAAGAGCTTATCAAGGATGAAAGCGTTAAGGGTATGTGGTGTGTTCCCAAATACTCAAACCCCGAAGGTATCACCTATTCGGATGATACTGTACGCCGTATGGCCGCTATGCGACCTGCCGCAAAGGATTTCCGTATAATGTGGGACAATGCGTATGCAATACACGACCTATATGAAGATGGCGATACCCTCCTTAACATTTACGAAGAGTGTGTTAAAAACGGTACCGAAGACAATATAATAATGTTTACTTCTACATCAAAAATTACCTTCCCCGGTGCCGGTGTTGCTGCCGAGGCGGCAAGTCCCAGAAATGTGGAAATGTTAAAAAAGCGTATGACCCATCAAACCATCGGTCCGGATAAACTTAATCAGTTAAGACACGCGAGGATGTTCCCGAACTTTGATATGTTAAAACAGCATATGCGCTCCCACGCCGAAATACTGCGTCCTAAATTTGAGGCAGTTATTGAAGAATTGAATAAAGAACTCGGCGGTAACGACATAGCGGTTTGGACCAATCCAAAAGGCGGATATTTTATAAGCGTTAATGTTTTGGAAGGTTGCGCTAAGAGGGTTGAACAGCTTTGTGCAAAAGCGGGTCTTAAACTTACAAGTGTTGGTGCTACCTATCCGTACGGATGCGACCCGTATAACAGCAACATTCGTATTGCGCCCTCCTACCCTTCGGTTAAAGAGGTTAAAAAAGCATCGGTTATACTTTGTTGTGCAATTAAACTTGCGGCGCTTGAAAAACTAACCGCCGTTGACAATTGATTTGTAAAACAGTATAATTATTTTAATAAATTACTTGGAGGAAAGAAAAGTGAAGTCCAAAAAGACAAGCAAAGCAACCTTTTTTGTAGTGCTTATGTTAATATTAGCACTAACCTTTACCGCCTTTTTTGGTATTAGCGATTATTTCGGTGATACAAGGAAAGTTTATATCAAAGGCGCCAGTGATATCCGTTGGGGTATTGATATAAGCGGTGGTGTTGAGGCGGTTTTCTCGCCCGATAAACAAATCGATGATATCACAAATTCCGATATGGATTCGGCAAAAACCATTATTGAAAAGCGTTTGATGACGTACAACATAACCGACTATGAGGTTTATGCCGACAATATAAATAAACAGGTTATAGTTCGTTTTCCCTGGGATGCAAACGAAACCAGTTTTGACCCACTAAGCACCGTTAATAAACTCGGTAAAACCGCTGTTTTATCCTTCTGCGCAAATACCGACCAGAGTACCGTTATTTTAAGCGGCTCGGCAGATATTGCTTCGGCATCGGTTGGTGTGTTGCAGGATACAGGCGAGTATGTTGTAAATCTTAAATTTACCGATTCGGGTATGAACAAATTTAAAGTAGCAACCGGCAAATACTCACAAATCTCCATTTGGATGGATGACCAAATGATTTCGGCACCCACGGTTACAGAACAAATTACATCAAATAATTCGTACATAGAGGGTAACTTTACTGCCGAAAGCGCAAAAGAACTTGCCGACCAAATCAATGCAGGTTCTCTCCCCTTCGCATTGACCCCCGATAACAGCAAATTGCAAGTTATATCGCCAACCCTTGGCGCCAATGCACTTAAGGTTATGGTCATTGCAGGTGCTATTGCATTTGCCCTTGTTTGTTTGCTTATGATTATCCGCTACCGTTTACCCGGCGTTATCGCATCCTTTGCCTTGCTTGGCCAGTTAGCAGGTATGATTGCTTGTATCTCGGGTTACTTTGGCGGTGTTGACAGCTTTACCCTTACCATACCTGGTATTGCAGGTATTATTCTTTCGATAGGTGTTGGTGTTGATGCCAACGTTATCGCATCGGAACGCATCCGTGAAGAATTCAGAAACGGAAAAACCATTGACGGCGCTATCGCATCCGGCTTCAATAACAGCTTTAACGCAGTGCTTGACGGTAATGTAACTATCATTATTATCGCGGCTGTTCTTATGGGCGCTTTTGGTAATCCCGACAGCTTACTGGCTAAGCTTCTCTCGCCCATTATGGCTTTGCTTGGTTCTTCCATTACAGGTTCTATTTACTCCTTCGGTTACACACTCTTTGTAGGTGTTATATTCAATCTTATTATGGGTGTTCTCGCTTCAAAACTTATGATGAAGAGCATCTCCCGTTTTAAAGTTTTCCGCAAACCCTGGTTATTCGGAGGTGCAAAGAACAATGACTAAATTTAACATTAACTTTAACAAAACATTAAAACTCGTAGCAATTATTTATGCCGCAGTTATTATTGTGGGTATTGTTCTTACCTGCATTTTCGGTGTTAAGCTTGACATCAACTTTAGCGGCGGTACACGCCTTTCCTACACATATACAGGCACTCTTGATGTCGCGAAGGTTGATGCAACTGTAGATAAAGCGCTCGGCACCGATGCCTCTGTTTCGTTAAGCGCTGATATGAGTGGCTCTACAAAGCAAATTGTTATAAACTTGCCCGGCAACAGTTCTCTTTCTGCCGATAAGCAAACTTCTTTGGCAACAGCGCTCAATACCGATTTTAAATCTAACAATATAAAGAGCTATGATTCCAACTCGGTTAGCCCCACTATTGCAGGTACTTTCTTTGCTAAAAGTATTGTTGCAGTACTGTTAGCAGGTGTATTTGTTGTAATTTATGTTGGTGTTCGTTTCCGTAACATCGGCGGTGTATCGGCGGCGCTTACGGCTTATGTTGCATTGATACTTGACTGTATCGTTGCTTTCCTTGCCTGTACCGCCTTCCGTTTACCTGTCGATTCAAACCTTATAGCAGTTATATTAACACTTCTCGGTTATTCTCTTAACGATACCATCGTTATCTACGACCGTGTTCGTGAAAATCGCAGGTTGTATCCTTCAAAGGAAATCGGCGAGCTTGTAAATGAGAGTGTAAACTCGGTAATGATTCGTACCATCGTTACGACAGTTACAACCATTCTTGCAGTAGGTACCATTATTATTGTAGCCGAGTTCTTTGGTCTCACATCGCTTCGCAGCTTTGCAATTCCTATGGTATTCGGTTTGCTTTCAGGTAGTATTTCTTCCATCTTTATTTCCGGTCCCCTCTGGGTTAGATGGAAAAATTATGTTGCCGCTCACCCCAAAAAAGTTAAAACCAAGAAATCTAAATCTAAGAAAAAATAAAAAAATAACTCTCCTTCTCTCTGCAACTTTAGCGGAGAAATGGCAGACACAAAATTTCGGCAGAGAAATTGTTTTCTCTGCCGATTTGTGTTATAATAGTGTAAGTGATGAAAATGGATAATGAAAAAGAATTGCCGAAAAGAAAAGATATACGGCTTAAGAATTATGATTATAGTTCTCCCGGTGCATATTTTGTAACCATCTGTACGGAAAACAGAAAGAATTACTTTTGGAATGGGGCGATTGATCCGCAGACATTCAAATGGTGTTCCGTAGGGGCGAACTGTGTTCGCCCGCAAAATCTGCCAT
>JAZUSW010000009.1:0-11283 GCA_045606925.1 Acutalibacteraceae bacterium
TACGGTTCCGGTGCAAAACCTGAAGTATATGCTTCCCTTAAAAACTACGCTGAGTCAGGCACTTGGACTGAGGTTTCCACAAATATTTATAAATATTCTGAGGCACAATCCGTTGATGTAGGTATGTTAGTGTTTGACGGCGGCAAGGCACACGGTATTAAGGCGGTTAACAAGTCGGGCGTTAATACCACAACCGGAAAGTCCTTTAGCGGTTACACAAGTCTTGATACACATTTGCATTTCTACCAGGATGGAGATGGTTATGTATATCTCTACTTTATGGGTGGAAATCCTGCAGATGTTTATAGCAGTATTGAGTTCTCGTTAACCAAAGCTATATTTAAGGTTTCAACCAGTTATAGTAATGTTACTATAGATAATTTGGTGTTCCGTTATACAGGAAGTCACGGTATTTCAGGAACTACTTGTGATAATCTTACTGTTCAAAACTGTGAGTTCTATTGGATAGGCGGCGGACTTGCTTCTGATGGTTATTCCCGCTTTGGTAACGGTGTTGAAATTTGGGGCGGCGCTGAAGACTATACCGTAAAAAATTGCTATTTCTATCAGGTTTATGATGCCGGTATTACCATTCAATATAGAAATACAGACTCCAGCTCTGCTAAAAATATGGTTATGAAGAACATTAAATTTGAAAATAATGTTATGGAATACTGTAACTATTCTATTGAGTACTTCTTAACATCGGCAGCCGGTGGTAGTATAGAAGATTTCTATATTACAGGTAACCATATGTGGTATTCAGGATACGGTTTGTGTTCACAGCGTCCCGATAGAGAACGTGGTTGCCATATCATGAGCTGGTTAGGCCATGAAAACCCAATTACCGGTAATTATTTCATTACAAACAACCTCTTTGCAATTTCAGAATTAAACTTGTTAGAAACTACCAGCATGTACAACACAAGCGAAAACCCGCAATATTCAGGTAATACATTTATCCAGTTTACGGGTAGAAATCTTGGTAGAACAGGTTATGCTACCACTAGCATTAATAGTGCATATGATTCTTTTGATGATAATGTAAGAAAAACCATTTGGGATAAATATGGTGATACAACAGCAACTGTAATCTGGGTAGAAAATGATTAATTAAAATAAAACACCTTCTTTATGGTAATACTTAACCATAAAGAGGGTGTTTTTTTGCGTAATAATAAGTTTGATTTAAGAATACTGCTTGTTTTTATAATGATAACCGTGCTTATGTTTATAAGCGTTTTGCGGATTTACAAGATATCAACCGATTCTGAAATAGCGGCTAAACAATACACAAATTATTATAGAATAAAACTCTCAAACATAAGGGGAAGCATTTTTGATAAGGACCTGAATGCAATTACAAATAATTCTTATAAATATATGGCAGTTGTGTCACCAACACCTCTTGGTATGGCGGCTATAAGTGAGTATCTTTTTGAAGACGAGCGTTTAACCGGCATTCTTGATACGCTCAAAAACGGCAAACCCGCCGTGTTAGAGGTGGATGATATAATTGACAGCCCTGCAATAGAGTGTGTTAAAATCTTTGAAAATGATATAAAAAACTACTATCCTGCGCAACTTATAGGTTACACAAATTCCGAAAACCACGGCGTTGCCGGTGTGCAGTCGGCGTATGATGAATTGTTGTTCAGTAACGAAACGGTTGATGCGGTTTTCGCTGTTGATACCTTAGGAAATGTACTTGACGGTGTGCAAAGCGAAATAATAGGGGATGTATCTTTATATAAAAGCGGTGTGGCGCTTACAATAGACAGCGCCGTTCAAAAGGCAACATATAAGGCAATGCAGTCGGTAATCAGCGGCGCGGCGGTAGTTAGCGAAATAGGTACGGGGAAAATCAGAGCTATGGTGAGTGTTCCTGATTTTGATATAAAAAATGTGGGGGAGTATTTAGAAAAAGAAAATTCTCCCCTTATAAACAGGGCGTTATCTGCATACAATGTCGGCTCGGCATTTAAGCCGTGCGTTGCGGCGGCACTTTTGGAAAAAGGTGCCGATAATTATGTTATAAACTGCTTGGGCAGTACCTATGTAGATGAGCATAAATTCAACTGTCATAATAAATCGGGTCACGGGTGGGTAAACCTTAAAGATGCTATAACAAAGTCGTGTAATGTGTTTTTTTATAATATCAGCGGTATGCTGGGCGCGGATGAAATATACAATTACGCATCAATATTCGGCTTTGGTAAGGAAATTGATTTAGGTGGAATAAGTACACAAAAAGGCAAAGTAACCGACCGCGACACGCTAAAAAGCAGTAATACAGCTCTTGCAAATTTATCTATTGGGCAGGGCGAGTTGCTGTTAAGCCCTGTATCAATGCTGACATTATATGAGGCGATTGCAAACGGGGGTGTTTATCATATGCCCACCGTTGTGGAAGGAACAGTAAATAAAGGGGTTTTAACACAAAATAAAAGCGCTTCGCCAACATATGCTTTAAGCAAGAATACTGCTGAAACACTAAAAAATTATTTAATCAATGTTGTGGAAAACGGAACAGGTAATGAGGCAAAAACCGAAAGTTGTACTGTGGCGGGAAAAACTGCAACTGCTGAGACAGGGTGGCGTAAAAACGGGCAGATAATACAAAATTCGTGGTTTTGCGGCTTTTTTCCTGCCGATAACCCTAAATATGTTGCGGTTGTACTCATAGAGGATCAAGAAGCAAACGGGACTGCGGCAGCGCCCATATTTAAAAAAATAGTTGAAGAAATAATGCAGTTATCATAAAAAATAAAGCCGAACAGTAACGCTGTTCGGCTTTAAATCAATTATAAAAAGTACTGTAATAAAATGTCGATTCTTTTGCTAATTCTTCGTGCACAAAAGTATGTGTATATTTTTCTACAAGTGTTTTCTCCCCGCTAAATAAATTAACACCCAGACCTAAGCGGTTACCCTCTATCTTGCAACCCATAGCCGCCAATGTTGTGGGAAACATATCTAATGATGTGAACTTTCTGTTTTTAGAAAACTCAGTATCTATTGCAGAATTTATAATACAGTTATAAATCCTGCGGTCTGAGCCCGTTGCTCCAATTCTGGTCATATACTCGTTGTCCATTGTTTTGTGGTCACCCACGATAACAATGGTGGTATTTTCGTAAAACGGTTGTTGCTTAATCCATTCTATAAATTCATATACCTGTTTACTCGCGCAGGAAATAACATTTTCATATTGCTCTTCAAATTCGTTTCCACATAAATTACATAAATAACCACCGGGGAAGTGGGTGTCAACCGTTAGCATTGTAAAGGCAAAGGGTTGGTCTTTTTTAGAAATCTCGGTTAATTCTTGTTTTGCATATCTATAAAGGTGTTCATCCTCCATACCCCACCACACACTGTAATCTTGCGGAATAATCCCGCTTGAACGTGCAGTGTATACATCGTAGATTTTATCAATACCGTGTATTTCGTAAAAATCACTGCGATTGCCGTATTTTGAGTTTGAACCGACCATCAGAGTTTGGTAATATCCGTTATCTTTAAGAATAGAGGTAAGATTCATTGCATTTGGCAGAAAATTACCGTTTGAAAAATCTTGTTCGGTGTATACACCGGATTTTAGCGGAATACCGGTAGTTTGCGATACCATACCTGCGGCAGTCCAGTCACAACCGCTAAGGTAAAAAAATCCGCCGACACCTGATGTGTGTGAAAAATTTATATTTTCGTTGGCTAAATCCCATAATTCATTAGCTACCTCGTGCTTCATAATGCCGCCTTGTTCAACGCTGAAAAAAGTGCTTTCCATAGACTCCATAAAAATGTAAATCAAATTACGCTTTTGTTCGGGAAAGGTTATTTTGGTGTTTTGCGGAAACACATAATTATTTTCAATAAAATCACTGTTTTGCACTACCGCAGTGATTTTTTTAGATAACTGTGATATAAATATAGCGCTGACAATCAGCGATGCACTCAAAACATAGCAAATAATGTAAGATGCTATTTTAGAAAAGGGATAGATTTTTAATTTATGGTTTGCAATTTTTGCGAGTATTTCTTTTTTTGATTTAAAAAACAGCAAGAAAGCAATTAATGCTGTAGAAAGTACCGATGGTAAAAGCGAACGCAAAAGATAGTTATATACTATACCATTGTCAACCCCGTCACCGTTTGAAAAAAGTGTAAAGAGTATAGAGTCAAACCCTAAATCGCCGTAAACGGTACGAAACCACAGCGCCGAAAAGAAAGCTAAAATGCCGATAAATAAAAAAATGGTGGCTATAATGTAGCCCCATAATCCCCGTAAGTTGAATTTTTTCAAAAAAATCGCCTCACAATATAAGTTTTGCCGCTAAAATATTGTATCAAATTTTAGCCGTTTTGTCAATCAACAGATAGCTATAAAATCAATTATTTATTATTGCAAAATATTATATAAAGTGATACAATAAAATAGTATATTTATATTTTGAGGAGAACTAATGTGGCGTACAAAAAATGGGATATATCAAAAGTTGATAAATCATACGCAAATAGAATAGCCGAAGAATGTGATATAGACCCTTTCGTTGCGCTTGTTTTGTTGGGAAGGGGATATTCCGACCCTGCCGATTTAGAGGATTTTTTATCGGGGGAGCCGCTATATTCTTCACCCTATGAATTACCCGATATGGATTTGGCAGTTAAGGCCATAAATGATGCAATAAATACCGATACACTTATTTGCGTCTTTGGCGATTATGACTGTGATGGGGTGACTGCAACAGCACTGCTTTACGACTGTCTTGTTCGCAAAGGGGCAAGGGCGGTTTACTATATACCCGACCGTTTCAGCGAGGGATACGGTATGAGCCGCGAAGCAATAGACAAACTCTACAATGATGGAGTTGGTATGATAGTAACGGTGGATAACGGTATTAGTTGTGCGGGAGAGATTGATTATGCCGCCGAATTGGGAATAGTCACCGTAGTTACCGACCACCATCTACCGCCCGAGAATTTGCCGTGTGCTGCCGCCGTGGTTGACCCCCATAGAATTGACAGTAATGTTGAATTTAAGGATATAAGCGGCGTGTTTGTTGCTTTTAAACTTGCCTGTGCTTTGCTTGATGCCGAGCCAGAGCAGTTGGCTCCCGTTTATTCGGACTTAGTGGCTATAGGTCTTGTTGCCGATGTTATGCCGCTTGTACACGAAAATCGTGATATTGTCAGACAAGGTTTATATTATTTAAACAAAACTTCAAGGCAGGGCCTCGTGGCTTTGCTTAACAGTGCAGGGATAGGACTTGGTCAGCTTACTGCTTCAAAGATTGCATTTGGCATATCTCCGCGTATAAATGCTGCGGGCAGGATGGACAATGCCACCCTTGCTTTGAAATTACTTTTGGAAACCGATTATTTAAAGGCATGTGACCTTGCAAATAAATTGGAGCATTATAACGCCAAGCGACAAAATATCGAGCAGCAAATAACCGCCGAGGCGCTTAAAATTATAAATGATAACGGTTATGAGTATGATAGAGTTATCGTCGTACAGGGCGAAAATTGGCACAAGGGCGTTATGGGCATTGTGGCTTCGCGTATAGTTGATAAGTTCGGCAAACCTGCTCTTGTTTTATCAAGGGATGAAAACGGAACCGTTACGGGTTCTGGCAGAAGCATTGTCGGTTTCTCACTCTATGATGCTTTATGTTCGGTAAAAGAGTTATTTACTAAATACGGCGGTCATGCTTTGGCGGCAGGGGTATCACTGTTACCCGAAAATGTAGATGCTTTACGGAAAGGACTAAATGAATTTGCAGCTGATACACCTTCGGTATTTCCAAAACTAAAAATCGAGTGCAAACTTAATCCTAAAGGATTGTCGGTAGACCTTGCAGAGTCGGTAAAATCGTTAGAACCGTTTGGCACAGGCAACCCAACCCCCGTTTTTGCCCTATGTGGATTAAATATTGAGCGCATAACCGCTTTGGGTGGAGATAAACACATAAAAATTCTTTTATCAAAAGAGGATACTCGACTTGAAGCGTTGGCTTTTGGGGTATCTACACGGGCTTTTCCGTTTAATATCGGTGATATGATAGATATTGCCGTAACGGTAGATATAAATGAGTTTGGCGGAAGAAGAAATTTGTCGTTAGTAATTAAGAATTGGCGTATGTCGGGTATAAACGAAGAAGATTTCTTTAACGACATTTCTTTATACGAAAATTACAAACGCGGCGAAACAGGGGAGTACAATCCGCCTTCTCGCGATGAGGTAGGTACAGTATACCGCGCAATAAAAGATGGATTGTCGGTTGAAGCTTTGCGCCAAAAATTTGCGGCAACATTAGGTTTCTTTAAAACTATGGTGGCAGTGGATGTTTTACAAGAACTTAAATTAATTACAGAGTATAACGATGACACCATAAAGAAATACCGTAGTGTAGAAGGTGTAAGGGCCGATTTATCGCAGTCTAAAATACTTGAATTTTTAAAGGGGTGAACTTATGGAAGCGGTATATTCCCAAAATTATGAAGAACTTGAAAAGCTATTAAATTCTCAGGGCGGAAAATATAATTTTGAACTTATAAAGAAGGCATACGAATGTTGCGTTGCCGCCCATAAGGGACAACTGCGCTCTTCAAAAGAAGAGTTTTATATGCATCCTTTTAATGTTGCTAAAATAGTTATTTCACTTGGTATGGACAGTCAGTCTATCGCGGCGGCGCTTCTACACGATACCGTAGAGGATACAGAAATAACGCTCGAATACATTAAAAAAGAATTTGGCGAGGATGTAGCACTTATTGTTGACGGCGTTACAAAGCTCGGTAAAATCAATTTTTCATCAAAGGAACAGCTACAAGCCGAAAATTTACGAAAAATGCTTATAGCTATGGCAAAGGACATACGGGTTATTATCATAAAACTTGCCGATAGACTTCACAATATGCGTACAATAGATGCAGTGCCCGATTATAAGCAACGCGAAAAATCGCTTGAAACACTTGAAGTTTTTGCGCCGATAGCGCACCGACTAGGTATCAGACAAATCAAGGAAGAATTAGAAGATTTATCTATAAAGCATCTTGACCCGATTGCTTATTCCGAGATTGAAGAGCTGCTTAAAATTAAAAAAGAACAGCGCCAAAAATTGCTTCAGGACATACAGGAGAGGATTTCAAACCGATTAAAAGAGGTTATTCCGGATGTAAATGTATCTATACAGGCGCGTATAAAATCAATTCACGGTATATACCGCAAAATGTATGTTCAAAATAGGGATTTTGATGAAATTTACGATATTTATGCCTTGCGCATAATTACCGATAGTGTGGCCGACTGTTATAATATTTTAGGACTTATGCATGAACTTTTCCGTCCGCTACCCGGTAGATTCAAGGATTATATTTCGATGCCTAAGCCCAACCGATATCAGTCACTGCATACAACTGTTATCGGTAGGGAGGCCGTTCCGTTTGAAATACAAATTCGTACCTTTGAGATGCACCATACAGCCGAATACGGTATCGCGGCGCATTGGAAGTATAAAGAGGGCATCCAGTCAAGCAACGAAGCTATGGAATCCCAACTTTCTTGGGTACGGCAAATTTTAGAGAGTCAGGCCGAAAATGGCGACTCATCCGAAATTATAAGTACCATTAAGGTCGATTTAAACCAGGAAGATGTTTTTGCCGTAACACCTAAGGGTGATGTAATTAATCTTCCTTCCGGCTCTACGGTTATAGATTTTGCCTTTGCAATACACTCGGCAGTTGGAGTTAAAATGATTGGCGCTAAGGTAAATGGCAGAATTGTTCCTATAAACCACGTTATTAAAACCGGTGAAGTAATCGAAATATTAACTACCAATCAAGCGGGTCACGGTCCCGGCAGAGATTGGATAAATATAGCGGTTACCAATCAGGCAAAAACCAAAATCCGCGCCTGGTTTAAAAGAGAGCGCCGTACCGAAAACATTGAAAGCGGTAAGGCGGCGATTGAAGCAGAATTCCGCCGTAACGGTATCGTTTTGCCAGATGACGCTATGAATGAGTTTTTGGAAGATTTGGCGGCAAAACAACGGTTCTCAAATGTTGAAGATTTTTATGCGGCAATCGGCTATGGCGGTATATTCATCACTAAAATTATGCCGCGTATTAAGGATGATTACAATAAGCTTGTAAAATCGGCAAAGCCCGAGCCGCTCGAAATTAAAACGGTATCGCATCACAATAATTCGGGCAGTGTTATTGTTGACGGTTTGCACGATTGTCTTGTTAAATTTTCAAAGTGTTGCGCACCGCTTCCCGGAGATGAAATTATCGGCTTTATTACCCGCGGACACGGAGTTTCGATTCATAAACGAGATTGTAATAATGTGCCGATTGATTTATCGGCTGCAGCCGAACCGGGCAGATGGGTTAATGCTCATTGGGGCAAAAATATAAAATCAACGTCATTTGTATCAACGCTTCGCATCTTAGGCGTTGACCGTGATGGATTTTTGGTTGACGTTACAACAATGCTTTATAATATGCACGTATCGTTACACGCTGTAAACGCCCGTCCGACAAAGGATGGCAACTCTATCATTTTAGTTACTTTAAGTACCGAAAATGTTGAGCATTTAAAGAGTATTATAGCGCATATGGAAAAAATTCACGGAGTATTTAGTGTAGATAGAATTAATCAGTAGGGGAATAATATGAAGGCAGTAATACAAAGGGTTTCTAACGCCGAAGTTCATGTGGACGGCGAACTTATAAGCAGTATACAAAACGGTTTTTTGGTTTTGCTTGGTGTGCACAACACCGATACCGAAGAACAGGCAAAGCTATTGGCTTCAAAGACCGCAAATCTTCGTATATTTTGCGATGAGTTTGATAAAATGAACAGGTCGGTTTTGGATATCGGCGGTGAGATTTTGGTTATATCGAATTTTACCCTTTGTGCCGACACAAAAAAAGGCAATCGACCTTCGTTTATAGAGGCAATGCAACCTGATACTGCGGACCGCCTTTACCGTCTTTTTTGCGAAGAGCTTAAAATTCTTGGCGTAAAGAAGGTAGGCAAAGGTGTCTTCGGTGCCGATATGAAGGTGGGGCTTTTAAACGATGGCCCTGTTACAGTAATTCTTGATACTGATACTTGGAGGAAAAAATGAAAATAAGCAAAACGGTTACGGCGTATTTTGCCACTAATTGCTATATGCTTGAAAATGATGAGAGTGCCATAGTAATAGACCCCGGTGAGTTTACACCCGAACTTGCGGAATTTGCAAAAAGAAACAAGGATAAAAGCAAAAGGGCGATTTTATTAACACACTGCCATTTTGACCATATAGCAGGTGTAGAAGAATTAAAACTGCTTTTTGATTCAAAGGTGTATATATCTTCGATTGACGCCAAGGGACTTGAAGACCCCAGAATAAATGTTTCCGACTTTTTAACCGGTAATTCATTTAAAACATCGGCTGATGAATTTTTAAAGGATAATGATGTATTGCAGTTTGGTTGTGATAAAATTAAGGTAATGCATACACCGGGGCATACTGCGGGGTCGGTTTGCTTTATAATGGAAGATGTTATTTTCAGCGGTGATACACTTTTCAGGATGAATATAGGAAGATATGATTTACCTACATCTAACCCAATGCAGCTGTTAGAATCGTTAAACAGGATAAAAAAATTAAAAGGTAATTATACCGTGTATGCAGGTCACGGGGAACCAACAACGCTTGATTTCGAGCGTCAGAATAACCCGTATTTAAGGGATTAAAATGTATATTCAAAATATAAATAATAATTTCAATTACGAGATTGAAAAACTATGCCGCATTTTTCTGCCTTTTGAAAAAATCATATTTACCGATAAAAAACCGGATGGAGACATTTTTGCAGTAACCGAACTAAAAAGACGGGGAAATGATACATTGGTTTCGGCTTTTCTTCGCATAAATGATTTGGAAAGAATTTATATAACATCGGTTTCAAATGCACAGGATGAGTATGAGAGAAATTGTGAGATTGCCTTGGCAACGCAGTTGTTTTTGTGTTTTAGGGAGATAACGGGATATTCGCCGGAGTGGGGAATTTTAACGGGTGTTCGCCCCGCAAAACTCTATTCTGCAATATGTAAAAAATATGGTGAAGAAATAGCAAAAGAACAATTCGAAAAGGTTTTTTGGGTAAATGAAGAGAAGATTTCACTTTGTGGAGATACACAAAAAAGTGAGCAGAAAATCGTAGATAATTCTTCGCCCGATGCTTTTAGTTTGTATATTTCGGTTCCGTTTTGCCCAACAAGGTGTTCTTATTGTTCGTTTGTTTCACATTCGGTTGAAAAATCTCAAAAACTAATACCGCTTTATGTGGAAAAATTAGTTGAAGAAATTAAAATTACTGCACAAATTGCCAAACGAAATAAGCTTAAATTAAAAACGGTTTATATCGGCGGCGGTACGCCTACAACACTCTCAGCCGAGCAAATAGCTGTTGTTATGGGTGCGGTTAAGGAAAATTTTGATTTATCCGATGTTAGTGAATATACCGTAGAGGCGGGTAGACCCGACACAATAACCAAGGGAAAATTAGAAAAAATCTTGCTGTACGGTGCTACAAGAATAAGCATAAATCCGCAAACGATGAGCGATAAGGTGCTTGAAATTATAGGCCGCCGACATACCTCAAAGCAAACCGTTGATTGTTTTAATTTGGCAAGAGAAGTAGGATTTACCAATATAAATATGGACCTTATCGCTGGGCTGCCGGGTGATACATATGATAATTTTTGCGATACAGTCGAAAAGATTATTTCGTTAAATCCCGAAAATGTTACGGTCCATTCACTATCTTTTAAACGCGCATCAACACTCACTGCAAACGGCGGTCTTACTGAGTATTCAAAAGGTGAGGATACCGCTAAAATGGTGCGTTTTGCAAGAAAAGAATTAAGCAAAAACGGCATACTGCCGTATTATATGTATAGGCAAAGCAAGACGGTTGGTAATCTTGAAAATGTAGGTTATGCAAAAAAAGGTTACGAGGGACTTTATAATGTTTACATTATGGATGAAACCCATACCATACTTGCTTGCGGCGCATCGGCGGTAACCAAGATGCGTCAGCCAAATGGCGATTATATAGAAAGGGTGTTTAACTATAAATATCCTTACGAATATATAAATGACTTTGATGAAATAGTAAAACGAAAAGCAAAAATCGATGAGTTTTACGCAAAATACACCATATAGAAAGGCAGATAACTATGGATTTTTTTAATGAAACTTTTGATAAAGCAAAAGACTTGTT
>JAZUSW010000010.1:0-5531 GCA_045606925.1 Acutalibacteraceae bacterium
CACCCGCATTTATCGGTTCAAAGAGCAAACTCTCTATTGCGCTTGGCCGTGATATAGGCGGTAACGCGGTGGTTGGTGATATTGCTAAAATGCCACACGGGCTAATAGCGGGTGCCACCGGCTCGGGTAAATCGGTATGTATTAACTCGATTATTATGAGTATTCTTTACAAGGCAACACCCGATGAGGTTAAATTCCTTATGATTGACCCCAAGGTTGTTGAGCTTGGTGTTTATAACGGTATTCCGCATTTATTAGTTCCGGTTGTTACCGACCCGAGAAAAGCCGCAGGCGCACTCGGTTGGGCAGTTACCGAGATGGAAAGACGCTATAAATTGTTTGCCGATAACGGTGTAAGAGATTTAGCATCTTTTAATAAATTAGCAGAAAATGATGAAAAAATCGATAAAATGCCGCAAATCGTTATAATTGTTGATGAGTTGGCTGACCTTATGAAAACCGCATCTAATGAGGTTGAGGTTGCTATTGACCGTATTGCTGCTAAGGCACGCGCGGCGGGTATGCATTTGCTTATTGCAACACAGCGCCCGTCAGTTGATGTTGTAACTGGTGTTATTAAGTCAAATATTCCGTCCCGTATTGCTTTTGCGGTTGCAAGTCAAATTGATAGCCGTACGATACTTGACACGGCAGGCGCCGAAAAAATTGCTTGGCCGCGGCGATATGCTTTATAGTCCTGTTGGCTCAAATAAGCCCAGTCGTTTACAGGGTTGCTATGTAAGTGATGAAGAAATCGAGGCGGTTGTTGAGTACATAAAGGGTGACCACTCTGCCGATTACAGTGAAGAGATTATGGATGAAATTGAACGCCAGGCAATAACCGATAAAAAACAAAAGATTTCAATGGCTGATGATGATAGTTCGGGAGATGACCCATTACTCGATGAGGCAATCGATATTGTTACCGAAAGAGGCGAAGCATCCACTTCATATATTCAACGCAAATTAAGGGTTGGATATGCCCGTGCGGCGCGTATCATTGATATTCTGGAGGAACGCGGTATTGTAGGTCCACAGGATAGTTCAAAGGCAAGACGCGTACTTATGACAAAAGAGCAATGGCTTGAGAAAAAGGCGAGAGAACAATAATGTGTTTTTTCAAGAAATTTGATACCGTTAAAGCGTTATCAGTCTGCCTTTTGGGAATAGTTGTAGTTATAACGGCTGTACTGTGGTTGTATAATGATTCAGTACAGCCGCTTGATAATTCCGATAGTGTTATATTTTTTGATGTTGGGCAGGGAGATAGCGCATTAATAAAAAGCGGGGATTATGCCGCGCTTATTGATACGGGAACAGCAACAAGCGGTCTTAGTATTGCAAAGAAATTAAGGCGAAACGGTGTGAATAAGTTGGATGCGCTCATTCTTACCCATCCGCATGATGACCATATAGGCAGTGCGGAATTTTTGTTAGATGAATTACCGGTAGAAAATATTATTTTATCTGATGTTTTGGCAAAAGATGATGAAAATGCCCGCTGTTACAATGACATAAAAACATATGCTATGACAAATAACATTAACTGTTATTATGCTCAAGAAGGAATGCTTTTAAATATCGGTAATTTTGAATTGACCGTGCTTATGTGCGATAACACTGCAAAAGATGAAAACGACACATCTATAATAATTATGGCTGAAAATTCGGGTAATAAGTTTCTTTTTATGGGAGATGCCGAGTTGTCGGCAGAAAACAAACTAATCAGCAATGGCGTCAATCTTGATTGTGATGTTTTAAAGGTGGGGCATCACGGCAGTAATTCTTCTACTTCGGTTTCTTTTTTAGATGTTGCCACGCCAAAATTTGCGGTTATTTCTTGCGGTAAAAATAATCAGTATTCTCACCCTCATAATGATATTTTAAAGCGTTTAAGAAATAAGAAAATAGATGTTTTGAGAACCGATTATTCGGGTGATATAACCTTTAACATTAAAAACGGAGAACTGTTTTATAAAACGAAGTAAAATTTATGAAGATTTCAAAGAGCATAAAATCAAATATATATTTTTTATGCGCGGCGGCAATTTGGGGCTTTGCCTTTGTTGCACAATGCGATGCGGCAGATAAAATAAATACATACTTACTTATATTTGCAAGATATGTTTTGGGTGCGGCGGCGCTTTTGCCTGTTATTTTTATTTTCGAAAGCCCTAAGGAAAGGTTAAACGGCAATAAACCGCCACTTAAACTTACCTGGGGCTTTGGTGTAATTTCGGGCACAGTATTATTTATTGCATCCGCCTTGCAACAATGGGGAATATTTCTTGACCAAAATGCAGGTAAAGCAGGGTTTATAACAGGCACATACACCGTTTTAGTCCCGATATTTTACTTTTTGTTTTTTAGAAAAAAGACTGGAATTAATGTACTAATCGGCGCAATTTTTGCATTGATAGGTCTGTATCTTTTGAGTGTTCAAAACGGTTTTTCCAACATTTCGGTTTCTGACATTGTACTATTTATTGGCGCTGTTTTTTGGACGTTACATATAATTTCAATAGATAGATTTGTATGCAGGGTAAGTCCTATAAAATTTTCTTCGGTACAATTTTTTGTGTGTGGCATATGGGGACTGTTATTTACATTGATTTTTGGAAATATAAATATAAGTACAGCCGTATCACAAATTACAGGTTCGATAACGCCAATATTATATATGGGTGTATGTTCTTCGGGAATTGCCTATACTTGTCAGGTTTTAGGACAACGGGATGCCGACCCTACATATTCCGCCATTATTTTGTCGCTTGAATCGGTTTTTGCCGCCGTTGGAGGAGTGTTGTTTGGTATTGATGACGCAATGACAGTCCGTTCTTATGTCGGTTGTGCGGTGATATTTGCAGGTATAATTGTTTCGCAAATTAGTTTTGATAACATAAAAATAAAAAAACAAAACTCATAGTCAAAAGACTATGAGTTTTATTTTAAACTAATCTTTCGCAATTACTTCATTTCTCTCTCTGAACAGAAGAGATATGCACCAAATTCCCGCAAGAGCTATAACGGTATAGATAATTCTTGCAAGTAATGCATCGCTTCCGCCGAAAATCCAGGCAACAAGGTCAAGTTGGAAGATGCCGATGCTACCCCAGTTAAGAGCGCCGATTATAATGAGTATAAGGCAAATTCGGTCTAACATAATTTCAACTCCTTTGTGTTAATAGTTTTAACAAATTAAACCGTAATATACTATAAATATTTTGCAATTTTTAGTAGTTAAAAAGCGAGGCGCTTTGCGCCTCGCTTTTTGTTGCGGAAAATTTATTTCATGCTGTTTTCGTAAGACTCAATCATCTTCTTAACCATTTGACCACCGATAGAACCGGCCTGCTTAGCGGTTAAGTCACCGTTGTAACCTTGTTTAAGGTTTACGCCAACTTCGTTAGCAGCTTCCATCTTGAAGCGGTTAAGAGCATCTTTAGCTTCAGGAACTACGTGCTTTGCCATTTATAATTCACTCCCCATATTAAAATATTTTGCGTTTGTAGTTATATTTTGTGAAAAGTTTTGTGAATTATAATAGGAAAAATAATCAATTTTTGTAAAAAATGGGTATTAAAATGTTATTTTGTAAATGCCGAATGATTGTGCGGGGATTTTTATCCAACCATCTTTGTTGGGCTTTTCACCAAAAATAACTTCGGGATTAGATTTGAAATTATTTGGCATTTCTGCCCATACATCATAAGTATTAACATTTACCGCCGTAACAATGGCATCTTTTGAATCGCGCCGCATAAAGACAATATATCCATTCTCGGAATGGACCGGAATAAATTCGGTGTTTTTAAGGCAAGAGGTGTTCTTTCTTAATTCACCGAGTTTTCTATAAACATCAAGCAGTTGCGTATTAATATTATCCCACGGGAAGAATGCGCGGCAAAATGGGTCACCGTAGCCCTGCACACCCACCTCGTCACCATAAAACACAGATGGAATGCCCGGCAAGGTGAATTGAATAGCCGTGGCGGCTGCAACACGGGAAATGCTTTTTTGTAATTCTTCACCCTCTAAAACCTGTTTTGACTGCCAATCTCTTGTTTGACCGTCTAAAAATGTGTCGGACAGTTTTGTCAATATGCGCACGGTATCATGAGTGCTTAAATGATTCATAAGCGTTTTAACGGCAGGGGCAGGGTAGTTTTCGGTAATTTCAACAATAGTGTCTGTAAATTTTACGGCATTGCCTGTCTTGAAAAAATCAACAATCGCATTGGCAAAGGGATAATTCATTACCGAATCAAGTTCGTTGCCTTGTAAAAATTTGCGGCGTTTATCATAACTTGTTTTATTGGATGCGTCTTCCCAGACTTCACCCAAAAGGTATGCATCGGGATTTTCGTTTTTTATAGCTATACGGATTTTTTCGATAAACTCATCGGGCAATTCATCAGCAACGTCCAGTCGCCAGCCCGAAATTCCACATTTCATCCAATGCTTTATAACGCCGTTTTCACCCGTTATAAAATCGCAAAATGAAGGGTCATTTTCCATTGTTTCGGGTAAAGATTTTATACCCCACCAGGAAACATAGTCGTCCGGCCAATTTTTGAAATTAAACCAATTATAAAATTTAGATTTTTGTGAGTTGTATGCGCCGATTCGTGAGTATCGGTTATATTTGTTAAAATAAACACTGTCTTCACCCGTGTGGGAAAATACACCATCTAATATTATGCCTATTCCGTATTTTTTTGCCTCGGCGCATAATTTTTTAAGGTCACCGATATCGCCTAACAAAGGGTCGATTTTTTTATAATCGGCGGTATTGTACCTGTGGTTAGAGTGTGCTTCAAAAATGGGATTTAAATAAATGCAGGTAACACCAAGTTGTGCAATATACGGCAACTTTTGTGTAATACCTAAAAGGTCTCCGCCATAGTAATCGTTACCAAGTGAACAGAGTCCGTTGTTTTGTCTATGTTCGGGTTTTTTGCTTTTATCGGGAACTAAATATCGGTCGTTGGGTACATTTTTCTTAGTCTTACCCGAAGAGTAAAAGCGGTCAGGGAAAATTTGGTAAATAACGCCGCCTGCAAGCCAATCAGGTGTTTTGAAATTATTAGAATAAACGGTTTGTTGCCATTCGCCGCCGTCACCGGATACAAAACCTATCGAGTGTGAGCATTTTGTAACCTTAAATACACCGTAGGCGCTGTTATATCTGAAAGAATACCAATATAATCCCGTATCGAGTTTAATCTCGCAATCCCAAAATCTATACCCATCAATATATTCGGCAGGAGAAAGCAAAATTTCGGTTATTGAGTCATCTTTATCGTTTCGTAGAATCAGATATGCATCACTGCACAAAGCATCCTTATGCAACAAAAGCCGTAGCTTCAGGCATTCGCCCGAAGCCACAGCTCCGATGTGTGAACGGTATAAGGGATTTCGTGAGTCGAAAGGATAGTATTGCATATCTTTTTTCCTGTTATTTTATTGGTTTGATATTCCAGATATCGTTAGCGTAATCATTTATAGAACGGTCGGCCGAAAAGATGCCT
>JAZUSW010000011.1:0-2472 GCA_045606925.1 Acutalibacteraceae bacterium
TATCATGAAGGGCTACTACAAAATGCCGGGCGCCACAGCCGAGGCAATAGATAAAGACGGATGGCTTCATACAGGAGACCTCGCCTGTCGTGATAGTGACGGTAATTATCGTATAACAGGTCGCCTTAAAGATATGATTATCCGAGGTGGAGAAAATATCTATCCAAAAGAAATAGAAGAGTTTATATATACTTGCGAAAAGGTTCGCGATGTTCAGGTTATCGGTGTACCAGATGAGCAGTATGGTGAAGAAATAATGGCGTGTATCATACTTAAAGAAAAAGAGAGTATGACCGAGATACAAATGAAAGAATATATTGCAGCACATATGGCAAGACATAAAGTGCCGAGATATATTCAGTTTGTTGATAAATTCCCGATGAACGCCGCGGGTAAAATTCTTAAATACAAAATGCGCGAAGAAGCGGCAGAAAAGTTAGGACTCAATAAAAAATAATGGTAAATGGTTATTATATAATAGATGCTCATTGTCATATATATCCCGATAAAATTGCCGAAAGGGCGGTAGAGGGTACAAGTACCTTCTATGACCAACCCTTTGCGGCAAAGGGTACTGTTGCCGATTTGATGGATGTAGGCGTTAGGTCGGGTATAGATAAATTTATCGTGCAGTCGGTTGCAACAACACCGCACCAAGTGCAAAGTATCAATAATTTTATTGCGGGGAGCGTTAAAGCATCAGGCGGAAAATTTATAGGTCTTGGCACATTACATCCCGATACAAGCGATTTACAGGGCGATATAGCGCATTTAAAAGAACTTGGTTTACTCGGTGTTAAACTACATCCCGATATCCAAAAATTTAAAATTGATGATTACCGTTGTTTAAAGATTTACGAGCAGTGCGAAAAAGAGGGTTTGCCCATACTTATGCATACGGGGGATAACAGGTATGACTATTCCAATCCCAACCGTTTATTGCCTGTATTAAAGATTTATACTTCACTTACGGTTATCGGCGCACATTTCGGTGGTTGGTCGGTTTGGGATGAGGCATCGCGTAAACTTTCGGGCATTGAAAATTTTTATGTTGACTGTTCGTCAAGTATGCCGTATATTAGTAAAGAGGAAACACGCGAAATCATTGCCAGATATGGAACCGATAGGGTTTTGTTTGGTACCGATTATCCAATGTGGGACCCCAAAAGTGAAATTGAAAGTTTATTGTCTTTAGGCCTGTCGGAAGAAGATTATCAAAAGATTTTCAGTTTAAATGTAAAAAATTTATTTAATATAGGTGATTAGAATGAGTAAAGGTATTGGAACAAAGTGTGTACAGGGCGGATACACTCCCGGTAACGGAGAACCGCGTCAGGTGCCAATTATACAAAGTACAACATTTAAATATGCTACAAGTGAGGATATGGGCAAATTATTTGACCTTGAGGCAAGTGGATATTTTTATTCCCGCCTTCAAAACCCCACCTGCGATACAGTAGCCGCCAAGATTTGTGAGCTTGAAGGCGGTACTGCCGCAATGCTTACTTCTTCAGGTCAGGCGGCATCCTTCTTTTCTGTTTTTAATATCGCTTCCTGCGGTGACCACGTGGTATGTTCATCGGCTATCTACGGCGGAACATACAACCTTTTTGCCGTTACTATGAAGAGAATGGGTATTGATTTTACATTTGTTTCACCCGATTGTTCAGATGAAGAATTGAATGCCGCCTTTAAGGATAACACAAAGGCGGTGTTTGGCGAGACTATTGCTAACCCCGCACTTGCAGTTCTTGATATAGAAAAATTTGCAAATGCGGCACACGCCCACGGCGTTCCGCTTATTATTGATAATACATTTGCAACCCCTGTTAACTGTCGCCCGTTTGAGTGGGGCGCCGATATAGTAACCCACTCAACAACCAAGTATATGGATGGACACGGCAGCGGTGTTGGCGGTTGTATTGTTGATTCGGGCAAATTTGACTGGACAAAATATCCCGATAAATTCCCGGGACTTTGCACACCGGACGACAGCTATCACGGAGTTACCTATACCGAGCGTTTCGGTCTTGGCGGTGCATTTATAACTAAGGCCACCGCACAGCTTATGCGCGACTTTGGTAGCATCCAGTCGCCCCAAAATGCATACTATGTAAATTTAGGACTTGAAAGTTTACATCTTCGTATGAAGAAGCATTGTGAAAACGGTCTTGCGGTTGCTAAATTTTTACAAAGTGACGATAGAATTGCCTGGGTTACCTATCCCGGACTTGAAGGTGATAAGTACTATGAACTTGCAAGTAAGTATATGCCAAACGGTACTTGCGGCGTTGTAAGTTTCGGCGTAAAGGGCGGTCGTAAAGCGGCTGAAGCATTTATGAAGCAACTTAAAGTTGCCGCTATTGAAACCCATGTTGCCGATGCGCGTACCTGTTGTTTGCATCCCGCAAATGCAACTCATAGACAAATGAATGATGATGAGTTGGCGGCGGCAGGTATTTCACCCGATTT
>JAZUSW010000012.1:0-16081 GCA_045606925.1 Acutalibacteraceae bacterium
AAGTTCCATCCTGTTTCGGCCATGGGATTGATATTTACTACCGTTGGTGCCGTTATAAATAAATTTTCGGGGAGTGCAATTCTCTTTACGGCATCTGCATAAACGAAACTTCTGGCTTCATCGCAAAGCACTGACACCGTAGCCATTCCCCAACACTCTGCCAAACCACTATTCCATTTTCTGTAGGTCCATATCCCGCTTGTACCCTGCTCTACGATATAATCAATTTGTTCTTCTCGTTTCACATACGGTGTTAAATCAATTTCAATTTGCTTTGTGGTTATAAATTCCCACTTATCATTCGCCCAAATATATTCATCAAAAAGGTCGTTGCCTTCGGCATCATTTTTGGGAACTAAATATAAGCGGTTCGGCAAACCCGTATCACCCAAACTATCCACAATTTTTATGAAATCAAAGGTGGCAATTTCATTATCGGTATATGATTTAAGTTCTTTCTTTGCCTCATCTATTGCTGCCGCAATAACCCTGTTTTGCACAGTGTTTGTGCTGACGCTAGATAACTCCTCATCAACAACGAGCTCTACAGCAAAACTTCCCCCGGAGGCATCACCGCCGAGCATTACTATTTCGCTACCGTTTTCCAACGCGCGTTGTGCTTCTTCGGTAAGTTGTTTTGACACAGCCGCCGCTTCGGCTGAACCCTTGGCATTGTTTGCCGCCGCTTCTGCTCTTGCCGCTGAATCTTTTGCCACTATGGATAGCGTTGTTAAGCTCTCATAGTTTTCTCCGTCCGTAAATTCCGCATCGGGTACCGCATCCAACCGTAAAAGCGCAGGATATGTATATAAATCCATAAGTGTTTCCTTGTTTTCTGTGTTGACATAACTTATCACCAAGTACACCCTAATAGTCCCGCCGTCTCGCGTCAACCAATTTTCGAGCGGATAAGTAACTGTTAATGGATTTGCTTCGTTTGCAAATTGCCTCACATAAAGTATTTGCTCATCAGTAATTCCCTTAGCGCCACCACCAGTATGTGCTTCAAAGCGATAATAAAAATCTTCAATGCCATCAGGTTCTCTCATATCTTTAAGTTGATTCCGAAAATTTTCATCAAATGAAAAAACCAACTCGGTCGCCCTGTGTTCGCCCTGCAGTCCGCCCTTTTGCACCGTTGCAGGACTTATTCCCGCCGCCGTTACGGCATAACTTATCGTACGTATTGACATTTCTTTACCTCCAATAAATTCGGCCCTGTGTTTTCACACAGAGCCGTTTGTTAGTTGTTGCTTATTATCTTATTAATATCATTTGTTGAATACTGCCCACTTTTTTTATTCCTGTTTTCTATTATCTTTTCCAAAAAATACTCAGCTTCAGTTGTTTTTATTTTGCTTTTTCCCTTACTATCATAATAATCGCTAAGGAAATACTCCGCAGCCAATGCTTTTTTAGATTTTTCGGATAAACTGTTATATTTTGTCTCGCTTAAAGCATCACCGTATATGGCAGATAATACATCATAATAGATTACCGTTTCCGCCTTGGCCATAGCAACAGCATAATTAAATACGTTGTTAATTAATTTTACTTTTTCGGAATCCGTCAGAGTTTTATACTCATCACTCTTAAATATATCCTCAAGTATTTCTCCGGTTGTTTCACCCATAACTTTTTGATATTGATTCTTCTCTTTTATTTCAAAGTAATGAGTTTGACCCTTAACCGTTACCGAATTAGCCGCTTTCCTTGGTATCACCGTTTTATCTCCTGTGCTCTTGTACAAGTTGTACAATTCATCAGTAACATCGTTGTTTGAGACAATATAAGTATTTGCGGGATTCAAAAAAGCATCAAAGAAATTGTCCTGTGAATTTTCAATATCTCTTCCTAAGATATCCTTATCAATTTCAAGAGTCTGTCTTAAACCAGGTAATTTAACCTTGACCTTATTCAAAGCAGTTTCCCACGGATTTTTATTACTATAAGTCACCCTGCGGTACTTATCGGTAGCACTTGCTATTTGAGAAATAAATTGCGGTATTAAAACGCTCGGGTCGTCTAAAACACCACTCACTACACCGTCTATTATGCCGTCCGCTGTAAATAAGGTTTGCAGACTTTGCATAAACGATTGATTGTATAGCACTTCACCGCCTGCTCTGATAGCTTCAATAATATTTTCATACCACTCATTGCCAGGATTTTCTTCTTTGTTTTGCATATAATCCGCTATTATTGCCATTGTACCGCCGACGGGCTGCATCCACTCGTACGACCACCATTTACCAAATAGTTTAATCGAATATTCCGGCACACCTAAAATATATTTCTCCATCGCATTGGCATCCTTATCTTCATCACCTGCACCGGTAATTAGACCGTTTGCCGCTAATGCCGCAAATAAAATATACATCAATGTACCCGCAATGCCTTTTGATAAGCTGTCTACAAACTTCTTTTGTGTTATGGCATCCGCACGGCCCGTTTCTACTGCATTTTTAAAATTAACCGCATCAACGCTTAGCCCCTTTACTAAACCGACAGGTGAAAAATCTACTATTGCTTTTGTAAGGTTTGCAGGGGTTTTAGTGAACTTTACAAATACATCTCCCAAACCATATCCGTGTATATTTAAACCATTTAATCCCTGCTTTATATTTTGCACCATAGTAACGTAACTGTTACTGTCCTGCCATGTTCTTTGTAGCGCCTCGGCTGATGCTATTGTAATCATTTCGGGAGTGGGCTCTTTTACGTTGTTCAGTTTCATTTGGTTGTTTATAGAATTCACAAACCACATCTCATAGAACGGCCTGTCTCCCATTTCCAAACAAAAAGATGTCATACGGTCAAGAGCATTTAACACTTTAGCACAATCGTTTAGTTGCTTTGCCAAAAATCCGTTATGATTTTCATTAAATGATTTACCAGTCATATTTTTAGTGTTCAAATCAAAACGGTTAAGCTCTTGATTACGAGTATTTATATGCCGCTTGAAATCATCTAACGTCTCCCAAGCACCCTTTTTGAACGCCTTGGCATTTTCTTTTAATCCGGCAGAACCAAACATACCGGTTGTTCTGATGCCCGTTTTTTTAGATATTAATTTATCAATACCGGTACCAAAGAAATCCGATGCAATAAATACGGGTGCTATAGTCGCATTACCCAAAATATTTCTGACATTGGTTTTAGGATTAAGTAACATAGAAATTCGCTGCCACGCCTTAAATCCTTGGCTTCTTTCGGGCGGCAATTTATCTTGTAATCTTGCCGCAATTTCAGCCATGCAAACCGCCTTGTCTCTACCTTCCGGTAGTATTGACGCTTGTAATACTCTGCGCTCAATAAATTCCATATCTTCTTTAGTTAAGGAAAATTTGCTCTTGTTTTTGTCTATCCAGTCTTTCGAGCGTTTTTCAACCATAATTTTAAACGCTTTATCGAGCTCGTTTTGTGCATATTGAAGCATCGCTTCAGGGCTTAATCTTCCGAGAATTGAAAAGATTTGAATTTGTTGACCACCCGCAGTACCGATTTCTCTCAATTTTTCCGCCGTTGCAACTGCGCTGACTGTATCTCCGTTTCTTCGGTACCCATCAAGCAAAATAAAACCTACCGCCGTATCAATTAAACTTGCGTGTTTAGCATCTAAATTATGCCACCGCCTTACATAATCGGCGCCGCCCTCTTCAAGCTCTTTCTTTGCCTCAAATAGTGCTTCCTTGTTTGAAACCGATTTATACTTTTCTATAAACTCGTCTCCTGCAAATTCCGCCTTTAAACCGTCATCAAACCACTTGGATTTTTGTAAGCTCTCCCAGAATTTACTGTCGCTGTCGCCATCTGACTCTTTACGAACTTTGTTAACCTGTTGCAGCGTATTAGCATCTTCAGCGTTAAGGTCGGTAATTTCCTTTAATCCGTATGATTTATTATTAAAACCTTTTAAAAATTCTTCCCTTGTTATCTCTCCGTTTTCATACATACTTAAAAGTGTATCGTTATCTGATGCAAGTGAATATTTTTCTTCAGTGGGCATAGAAAAAGCAGAGTTATTTAACTCTGCTTGGTTTCCACGTTTTCCTTTGGCTCCGTTCCTTTGGACAGAATATGAATAAGTTTGTTTTTTATTTCCAAACCACTCGGGGTGTCTTTTAATGAATGCATCCAATTCATCATCAAACGAATCTGTTCTTTTGTTTTCAAATGTGTGGCCGTAATCACTGTCGTTTCCTTGTCTATGCCCATTTCTTTCATTTTGATAACTAAAAACTTCTGTGCTGGCGTCATCAAAAAATACCTCCGTCTCATTATAATCATCAATAGAACTCTTGCTAACTATTATTCCTCTCATATATCCGTCTGCATCTATAAGATAATGAGAGTCGGCCGTAAAAATAGAAACAACTTTTTTGTCCCCATTTTTCATACCATTAGTTTGATTTGCGAAACTCCTACAAAAAACCTGCCATTCCCTGTCAGTTGTAGGTTTTAAATTATTTTGAGTGTTTTTCAAATCTTCTCCATAATGCGTATCTTCATTATAAACGCTTTTACCCGTTTTAGCAACACCTTTTCTTATCGCATACTGTTCACCACTGTTTTCAGTGGTGTTTTTTTGTTGCTGCCAGGTTTGTTCGGCCGCTTTGTACGCTTTTAGCCATTCCTGTTCGAGCGTTTCAATCTCACTCAGTTGTTTTTTGCCGCTAAAGAAATTCTTGAGTTTTTCAAAAATCTTGTCTATAAACCGGGCAAATTTGGAACGCTGTTCATTGTTCATTTGTTTGACAATTTCATTGACCATCTTTGTCCCGTCGCCAAACAAATTTTCCTCAACAAATTCCGCTACCATCTCATATTCTGCCGAAATTTGAGAGCTCTCCGCAGTTTCAAAGCCGTTGGTTCCTTTATACTTATCAATAACCGAATCGCGATAGGTCTTTAAATCGGTTTTTTTGCTTGTTTGCAACCAGTTTTTAAAGGCATCACTTTCGATTACCTTGTTAAGGAAATCTCGGTAAACACCCGCATTTGTCTCCAAAAAGTGTGTAAGCTCGTGTTTAAGTAAAGTTTTTATTGGTTTTGAGTTGCTATAATCAAAGGTAATTATCTTTTTCGCTTTGTTTACCTTCGATTCCGCACGTTTTGGTATAGGTTCACCGTTTATATCGAGTATTTGTCTCCCGTCTTTATCGGTCATATAAACTATATTACCCTGCTTATCACGCGCATATATATCATCAAAACGCACATCCCAACCGAGAAGTTTACCAAGCCGCTTTACTTCCCGCCTGTCTTTTTCCCTGGCACTCTCCTTGCCGCTCATTTTTTCCACAACTCGTTCTTCGTGTGAACGTGTGTCCTTCGATATATCCGGCTCGGTTATACCTTTTGTACCCGACTGCGAAACTGAGTTTTCATCCATAGAAAAAGCAGACTTATCATCTAAGTCTGCTTCGCCGTTCGTTATATTTACTTTCTGTTCTCCGGATTCGGTGGATAGTACGGTTCCACGTTGTCCTCCGGTTCGTACTGTATTCCGTTGTCCTCCGGATGCGGTAGACTGTGGTCGAAACGCCCCGTCAGAATCTCCCAAGGTATCCCCTTTGGAAAAGCCTTGCAAGTTGTCGTTCTTAGAATGTAATTTTGACATGTCGCGCACTGCATCGCTTTGTTCTTCAGTGGACTGGTATCCATTTAACATTACCTCCTCTAAATATATAATGGGTTGGTTGCCGCTATATACTATCTTATCGACAATAAAGGCGCTATTCCTTGGAAAAATAACCTCGCTCTCCATATTATTGCCGAAGCCGTCAACATTTCGGGAACTTTTTCCATTTATAAATAATTGCGCTTTAAACTCACCATCAACAGGATATCCTTCTTGTTCCGTGCTACAAGATATATACTGTTCGTAAACTATAAGTTTGTTAACGGCGTGTTGCTTTACAAAATCATTAAACGCTTTTTCTCCGCCGAAATCATCAAACATAAGATTTCGATAAACAGTTCCTTCGTATGTAGGCAAACTTTGTAGCGCCGCATCAAGCGTGTCAACAAATTCTTGCTCCGTTTCACTAAGAAGTTCATTATCTCGAAGTTTTGCGTTAATCTTATATGATTCACTGCTCTTATATTTCAAGATAGCCGCAGTGTACTGTTCGCGTTGTTCTTCAGATATGTTTCCTTGGTTTGTGTTTACGTCATTAACAATACCATTTCCAACATTATTGTACCCGTTTTGAACAGTGTTGTCAACCGAATTATCAATTCCAAAGTCGGACCTTTCATCCATATTCTCAGCAAACTGCGGTACATATTCATTATTTTGATTGCGCTTTACTTTGGTCTTTTTTACTGAATTTGTGTTTTCTTGTTTTCCAGAAAATCTTTCAATAAACTTGGTTGCCGCTTCGGTGTTGCCATTAAATAGTGCCCTCGCTACCCCTTCAACATTACCGCCGTCAGCAATATTGTAAGCGATTTTCTTAGCATCATCCATACTGAACTTGCTATAATTTTCCATAGCAGCAGAATACAAACTAACTACATCCATTGGGTCCGGCTCGGTTTTGTTCTCAAAAGCAGTCCTAACCCTATCATATAAGTCGGTATCATTTGCATCAAAATCTTCTGCAAACTTAACTAACGATTCTACACCGCCCATTTCTATAATGCCGCTACCGATTTTTTCAGCTTGATATTGATTATAAACGCTGTTTGTTGTAAGCGGCGACATCATAAGAGTGGAAAGTGAAGTAATGATTATCGTTTCAATAACATTTTCTAAGGTAATCTCCGAAACATCAAGTTCTTCCCCATAAATGACTGCTCGTGCAAACGGGTCGGCTACCATTTGTATTAACTCTTCTAAGTTTTCGCTTACAACACTTGAACCGACTATTGCCAATTTAGAAAGAACTTTCTTAACACCTGGTGAAGCAATTACATCATCTATCTTGTTTAATAAAAACGTACCGAGTTTTGATGTTCCCCCACCGGCAAGCTGAGAGCTAATACCTCCTAAAGCTTTATCTACAGCCCACTCCATTGCGCCTTGAAACGCTCCATAGACAACATCGGCAACCGACTCGGTATTATTACGTATTGCCTCGGTTGTTGTTGAACCGATACCTTGTAATACATATCCAGCCATACCGCCGCCCATTGCACTTATAGCCATTGCAGGTATCTGATAAGTCGAAGAATTTAATGCCGTGCACAAAAGATTAAAGAACCAACCATCATCCCCATTTTTATCTGCCAAAACCGCATTTGTTAATTTTTCCGAATATGTGGGTGCAAATAGTGCATACGACATTTCAGCGGGAATATGATTTCCCAACGCTTCACCCGTACCGTGAACACTTCGGACTATATCATATACACCTTTTTGCAAACCGCCCCTGGCAGAAACGCCTAACTCTTTAACGTCTCCCCAAAATCCTTGTTCATCATATTCTTCGGAAACTTTTTCTGCAAGGCGTGATTCCAATGTTGGTTCCAACGCTTTTATAAACTCTATTGCTTCATCCGTTGCTTCCTTGCCGATATAGTAGTTCCAGACCTGACGTTCACTATCGTTTAACTGGGTATATTTTCTGTTTGCCGAGCTTGGAGCTTGTTGACCGTTAATAACTGAGTGCATTTCCTGTAATCCGTTACCGCTTAAAGTATAAGCACTTTTCTTAGCGCCGCTTTCTGATACGCTTTGAAAATCACCGCTTGATATAGCACTGAACAGCAACTGATTATATTTAACACTATTTAACTTTTGAGTTCTTGTGTAACCGTTGTCCGTACTCGAAAGCATATTATCGGTCATAGTCTTGTTTATGGAATCCATTGTTTCTTGCGAGAAACTTGGTAGCCCCACTTTTGCTCTTTCTTCGTTAAGAGCATTACGGTAAGCAGACCACTGTGCCGCTGCTTTATCCTGCATTAGCTTGTTTTTTTGTTCCAAAGCGATATTTTCAGCTTTTTTATCATAATCCGTAAAGAAACCACTAACAATATTTGAAAAACTGTTTACATCCTGTTTCCCACTCATTTGAAACAGTGCTTTTCTTGTCTCTGCTTTCTTGAGCACATCGGCGGACGGTGTGTTTTTCGTTGTATTTTCAACATCATTTTTTATAGCCGAAAAATTAGGTAGCGATGCACTTTGTTGTGCTGAAACCTGTGCGCCTATTTTTTTGAGCTCCGCGCTTGTTTTTGAATCTCTTTCGGCACTGTTAAGTTTCTTTACAATTTCATCAACCAAGGATAATGCTTCCGAGTTTCCTTCGTATATTCTTCGGAAATTATTTGCTTGTGATGCCAAATAACTACCTCTGCTTCTTAATCTTTCTATTGCCTTATCATCTTTACTATGAAAACTTGTAAAATATTTATCATAATCATTAAGAAGAGTGTTACATTTATTTACCCAGTCTTGTGCTGCTTCGGTTGTTACTTTATTTAACCGTTCTTGATAATTCATACCAAATCTCCTTGTTACAGACTTATGTTGCTAAGGTCTAATTCAAGCGTGGTTTCGGCACCTTTTTTCTTGCCGGACGTCCAATTTGTAATGGCCAAAGCCGCTTTATTTCCCTTACCATCCTTTAGGTCTCCAAGTTTTACATCCTTTTTCAATAACGTACCATCAGAATAATAAATATCCACAACATCGTTATTATCTACTCCCGCCCACAAGAAATTACCTGTGGATTTTTGGAGAACTATTTTATATTGCTGTGAACCTGTTTTATAATCATTAGCACCTCTAGTTAACATGTACTCCTTTTTGTTTTCATCCGTTTCGCTATCATAATCATCTTGTGTATAATAAATCGTATTACCAGTTAATTTATACTGGTTGAGGTCAGCCAAAGTAAGCTCTGCAACTTTCAATAAAGCCGATACTTCTGAACTTTCATCATCCACCCCATAGAGTTTTATATACTCATCAATAAGTTTAGCGCAATAATCCAGGTCTTCGGAATTTTCCGAAAGATGCTTATAAAGATTACTATAATCGGTTTTCTTTTGCGTATTATATTTCTCTTGCGCCGCAATTATTGAATCATTATATTTCGCCGCTGCATCCACGTCGGCTTTATACATATCAACAGCCGAGCTCATAGCGCTATCCTCATAACCCTTTTTTATCGATGCTGCCGATGAAATTCTACTGTTCTCATTTTCGGTTAGGTATCTATTCGTTTCCACCTCTAAAGCGCGAACCATATTATTACGGTCGCGCTCTATCTTTGCCGCATTGTTGGAAGCCGAGAGCTGCACCGCGGTTGACTGTGTGCGATTAAGTCCCGAATCTGTAAGCCCTAAATTCGCATTATTCTCGGCAACCTCGCGCATATTTATATATTTCTGCACTTCATTTGCGCGCAAATCATCATCATACGCCTGATTTTTCGTATCTATTTCCAAGCCGTAATTTTCCTTTATTACTTTGGCTTTATTCGCATGAAGAGTCTCATTATCGTCTAAATCTCTCTTTAGATTTTCATCCATTGCCGCTAAATTTCGTTTGTAATATGTTTCTACTGACACTACCTCGCACCTCTCATAATTCCATATTTCAGTGTTATACCGTCCACCGCCAACGGCCCTTCACAGCTGAGTTTAAGTCCAAAGCGCTCAACCTGACGGATGCAGGGGCTCAGCTGCATACTTTTCACATACCCTGCCGTATACGCCTCGGTCTGACTGCCATCGGGCACTATTTCGGTTTCTTCGGTACCCATATCGGTAACAAAAGAAACGCTTATCGGCACACCGCCGTTGTTTCCAACGCTCAGCACAACCTTATCGACGTTCTTGTAATACCCCTGCACGCCGAACTCAAACAATTTGGTTTGCGCTTCACTCTTAATCGAGTGCGGAATCGTGCGATATCCATCAAGTGAAGTATCAGCTGAATATATCAAATAATCATATGCCGCTTCTTCGTTAAACTCCGCTTTAAATATGCCATAGGTACCGCTTTCAACCAATAGCAAGGCGCCATCTACCACGGCCAGTGCAGTTGACTGCAAATTGCCGGCTTTTAGCTCAAAGTCCCAATAATACCACGGGATGCGTAAGTTGGCATCTTCGGTCTTTGAGTAGCTTGAAACGTATTGATAGCCATAGCTGTTGTAGTCGAGAATAAATATCCTATTTTGCACTTGCAATAAATAATACCCGTCCCAGTCAATAGAACGAGCATCTTTTAAATTTTTTTCGGTTTTTAGTTTTCTATGTATCATTTCGCCAATTTCAAATATATTGCGTTCATTGTATTGGTTATTTGATACCAGGGTATACACCTTGCCGTTACTGTTGGTCCACACAAGGCGGTTTCGGCAAAGCTCTACTGTGTTCGGGCAGTCGCAACCGATATTGGCGTTTATAAGCGTAAGTGGAAAATATACGCTCGATGCCGCTATATCTATTACCGACTGATTCATTACCGCCTCAGCCGAAATACCTGTATTGCGGTTATACTGGGTATAATAGGTTTCATTATCTTTGAAGATAACCAACATATCCGATTGCTTACCGAACGCCGTTACAGGTGAAGATGATTCACCCACGTAAAAATAGTTGTTTTCGGGGAAATACAAAGGATTATTAAGGTCCGAGTAACAAACTAAGTTCGGCTCACTCTCGTTACCGCATAAGAAAAGACGGGTGCCGCCGCTGATACCTTCCGCCGCGCCACCAAACCACGTAGCACGGGACATATTGAAGATTTTATCTGTGGTTTTCTCGTCATATATAATCGGAAAAATGATTTCTAAGTTGTTTCTAACAAATGTATCGCTTTCTGACACAATCGCTATATCATAATTTTCGCCAAGGTCACCAGCTATAAACCATACCGCATTTACACTACCCTCCATGCGTAAGCCATCTATTTCGTTTGCTTTTTCTTCTCTTCCCCATCCTTCAATTCCTACTATAATTTCGTGTGTTGCAACTCTACCGAACTTATCTGTATGATGTGCGGTAATGGTTTTGCCTACATATTTTTCTGGTTTATCTTCAGCTACAACATTGCTATACGTCATTTCATGCAAATCATCACCCACTTGTTCTCCCGTATCCGCCACTACATATTGGTGAAAGTTTTGATTTATTGTAGAATAAATTATTTTGTATTTTGAGCCCAATAAATTATAACTCTCTAACATATCGCCGCTAAAGTTGACACCGTTAACCATACAATTTGTGGCTATCGTTGGAACATAAGAATCGTTTTCACCCAAAGGTTCCCACTTTATCTCATCAGCGCCGACATCACACTTATACACCGTGCCGCTTTGCAAAAAGCAATACAAATTCTTATCCTTTTGCACAACAAAAAAATTTTTGCAGTCGGTTTCAATGCTTGATAGCTCAATAAACTTATCTTTACCTATCCAAAAAAAGTAAATATGCGTGTCAGTTTCAGCCGTAAACAAACGGCATACTTCGCCTTCAACGGTATAAAAAACCTCGTGTGGCTTAATTTCAGCATTTCTCCAGTTCTCATTTATAAAATGCGCCATATTATCTATACCTGGGCGGGTTTTCAATACGCCATCTTTAAACCAGACGTTACGCGCATCGGTCAGCTGGTTATCGAGGACCTGCGAAACTGAATCTCTTAGATTAATGCCACCCGATAAATCAGGTATTGCTATTGTTCTTTTTCCCCTGTTTTGCATTAATGGAATTTTCATTTTCTCCATCCTTTCAATAAAATAAGCCCCCGATAAAATCGAGAGCTTATTGCTAAATGTATTTGTAGGTTTTGTTTTGAACTATTTTTCGTATTGTTTGTGGGTAAACCCCGTATTTACGTGCTAAAGGTTCCACACCATAAGTTTTATCCCCTTTGATATATTCTTCACGAATTTTGTGAGCTTGCTCGTTTGTAAGTTTGCGTTGAGCATTATTTGAACATAAATTTGTATCATAAGCGTGTTGGGTGTTTTCCGAATGTGTAACCCATTCCAAATTGCGTACACAACAGTCCGTCTTAATTCCGTTAATATGATTCACGCAAGGTTTGTTGTCGGGATTTGGAATAAACGTTTGAGCTACTAATCTATGAACAGTAACACACTTATTTTCCCCATTAAAACGCAGACACATTTTAAAATAGCCATATCTATCGAGAGAAGGTTTCATAACTAATGGGGTGGCTCGCAAATTTCCTCTTCTATTTTTCAAACCCCTAACTCTTCCAAGATTAGAAACCTGATATTTGCCTTCATAACCTTCAATATCACGCCATATTTCTTTTTGTTTGGTCATAATTACACCAACACTTTCGATGCGGGAGAGCGCAGGAACTCATTAAGCATTGTGTAATTTTCTTCCAAATTGCTCATAGCAACGTTAAGTAGTGAACGGTGGGTATCCATACGATTCATAAAACACTCAACAGCTATAGCGCGTTCAGTAGCATTTTCTATTGTAGAAATAATACTTTCATCACAAAATTCATCAAAGCATTTTAAAATATCTAAATTTTGCCTTAAATTTAATGCCAAGTTTTCAATATCAAATTCTTTTTTCATAATAAAATCTCCTGTTCAAAATTTAATTTGACAGAAGCTATTAGCATAGTGTATAATATTTATGCTGACAGTTCTGTCGGTGGGAAATAACGGTAACCTAAGCTTTCTCAGGGCGGGTTATCGTTATTTTTTTTTATCGATTTCTGATTTAACCAACTTTACGCCACGGTTTATAACATCAGTTTTACTGATATTCAACTTATTAGCACACTCTTCCATTAATTCTAATTCATCAGGTGCTAACCTTATCTCCAACCGTTTTGTTTTTTTATTGGTTGTCGGTCTGCCTTTTGGGGACACACTTTCACCTCCTTACTTTTGCCCGTGCGTTTATAATAACATACGCCCGTACAAAAGTCAAGGGCTTTTTTAAAAAAATTTTGGAAGTGTGTCTATCTTGGTTGTTATTTTAGAAAGTGATGCCCGTTTTTTGTTGTACAAAACTGCAAAAATATTTTGCTGTGCCGCGTCTTCTTCCGATTGGGCGATATATGAACATACGCCATATATCATTACCGATACCGCCTTATTGGATAATTTGATTTCATCATCCAACTTTGCAACGGGTTCAAAATCTTCGCTTTTCTCAATTTCCCAAATATCGCTATAAGTTATGTTAATGATTGGTATTGCCTTGCTCATAATTCGGGCTGTTAATTGCTCGTTACCCGACATTGACGTATAACCGAGCAATTTAAGCGCATTTGTTATAATTTCTTTTGCTTTCATTTTCTTTCTCTCCTATACAGTCGGCGCCGAACCGCCCATACTCTGCCGCATCTTTCGTAACAACGCTTGTTGCTGTTCCACAGGTAACTGCTGGAACTTGGCATAAAGTTCAGGGTTGGTCTGTGATAGCTGCTCAAGCACCGCTTCATCGGATGTACCGTTTTCATACTCAGCCGCTGCCGCTTCTTTTTCCTTAAATTCGTTTAACAGCCCCGTTTTATTTGGTATGATATTTTCAGGCATACGCTGTAAATACTGCTCGGGCGTGATAATTTGCGCAGATAATAACGCATCCAATGTTGAGATAACTACCGACTGACTGTAAAGCGTAGATGCGCCAACGTCAACACGAGCATTTATAAGCAACTTTTTATATCTATCTGCGTGGAACGGTACATAAGCTATACCTTCAGGTGTGTCTATCTTCAAGCGCCTGTCGCCGTAAAGGTTAATCCAAAAGTCCGCCCATATACGCATCACGTCTTCTATAAACGAATAATAGGCGTTTTGTTTTAACTGCATCGGTTGTAAGGCAGCTTCTCTAAGGTGAATAATGGCAGCCGCATTGTCAGGCCGTATATTACCAAGCGCCGCATCGTTAGCGCCGCTGTCCGACAGCGTGTTGGTAGCCAAATCATTTACGCTTGTAATCATTTGCCCCGCAAAACTCGGCGGCTGTACGTATCTTACGGCGCCGACTACGTCTTCTGTGCTACCGTAAACTTTAACAATTTGTCCGGGGTCGTTTGAAATATTGTCAACGATATCACCATTTACTATCATCAAAGGCATACCGTTAAGCATTAAACTCCACACCTGCGCCGATAATGCGCGGTTAATAGCAATTTGATTAGGTACCAAGTATGTAATCTCACTGTCGCCGTAGGCACTGCTTCTGCGCTTGTCCCACACCATTTTGGCTAAGGGGTATAATTTTATACCCGTATCAAACGGACGGCGTACAAACGAATTTTCAGTTGTTTTTACACACTTTACCGTATAACTCGTAGCATCATCCGACCACTCTTTATAGAATTTTGTAAGTACCGTAACTCTGCGGCTGTCGGTCGGCTCCTCTTCTCCGCGTGTACCCGCATTGGTGTATGTATAATCGGCGCCATCGGGTTTTATCTGCTCTATCATATCGGCGGGGATGCGGTTGCGCTTGGCTTCTCGTATAACATCGGCTACGTCTCTGCGCTGTGATATGATGATATACGGCTGACTTTGCACATCGGCGCTATTGGGGTCGCCAAACACAACGTTCTCAACGTCAAGCACTTCACAGGCGATATCGCCCTTTATCTGCACGTCCTTTGCCGCATCAGCATATAGGCCCGTTTCGGTAAGCTCGTTCCAATAGGTATAGATAATACCGGTGCCGCTAATATAAGCGTTTTTAAGTGCTTCGGCGGCAAGCATATCAAACTTCAAGCGTTCAACCGTTGAATTGCCGTAGCTTGTAAGGAAATCCATTATCATAGATACTTCGAGTTCCTTGGTTTCCCCTTGGAAATCGGCATTGCCAGATAATACTTTTTCCTTAGCCACCTTATAATCCGCTTCTGCTACGGTATTGGTCGCAATGCCTTCGGCAGTGAAGTTGACTGCAATCGGGGCTGATGAAATAGAAGATAACTTATAATCGGCTATTCTTCTGATGAGATTGCGCCTTACAAGCGGGCGGTCATTACCGCATTTAGCGCCATACCATTGGTCGCCTACGTAAAAGCGCTCGTTTATTTTGCTTTGCTCAAATATGCCTTTCGCGCCGATTCCCGATTTAAAATTACTGCCATTTGTATATTCTTTAAACACCGAGGCGGGCTCGGTTCTAATTTTCTTCATTATTGTTTTTCACCTTTCTTTTTGATTTGGTGCTTTTGGCTTCTTTTGGTTTTTCTTTATTTTCTATTACTTCCGTATACCCCAGTGTTTTCAGGTATTCTATTTCTCGCTTATTATTGGTTGTTTTAACTATATTTCCGTACTCACTTTTAAGTTTCATTTCTCTTCTCCAAAATACAGGAATAAAGGGAGAAGCCGTAGCCCCTCCCTAAATCCTTTTTTCTGCTATTCCGAAATAGCAGCTGCAATATGGTTAATATTGCTCTTTTTAACAAATACATCGTAGTAAACTCTGTAATCAAATTTGTATGCATCGGCGCTCTGGTTAGTGTTCGGTTCGAATACACGAATCTTTTCACTTTTCTTAACCAAGCTCGCCGCTTTCTTAGGCAATACAAGAATACCGATATTTTTGGCATCAGCGGTCGGTGTAAAGCCACCTTCATTTGTACCCGGTACTATCGAATTGCCGTCGCCATCTACTACCCTACCGTTAAAGTCGTAGTTTGTTTTCATACGGTCATCGGCAACAGGGATGATAACTACGTCGTTAATCTTTTTAACCTTAAGATTAATTTCGCCCTGCTTGAAATCGGAAACTGTAATATGTCTCTGAATCTCGGTAGAATTCATAAATGCTGCGTAAACATCGGGATTTACAAAAGCAACCAATTCAGTATCAAAACCGGCTTTGCCCTGAACCATATTCACGAGAGTTACAAACTGCTCGTAAGCTTTTGCAAGTTCAAGACCAATTGTATTTTTTGTTTTACCTTTTTCCGCATCTACTGATGCCGCAATTCCGGCAAGTTTTGACAAAGTGTAGGCATCCATTTCGGGTACAACCTTGGTACGTACATATTCACCCATTATCTGACCTGCAAGATTTGCAACACCGGTCTCATCCATATCTTCGCTGTCAATCTGAAGAGTTCGTGCACGGTCATTTTTGAGAGTGTATGAAGTCTGAGATACGG
>JAZUSW010000013.1:0-10570 GCA_045606925.1 Acutalibacteraceae bacterium
ATGCTTTTGATGGTTGGTATCAAAACGATGTTAAGGTTACAGAAATTACTAAAGGAACGATTGGAGATATAGAGCTTATCGCAAAATGGACGCCGATAACATATTCTGCAACCTTTGTTGCCGAAGGCAATGTTGTAGCTACTCGTTATTTTACAATTGAAGATTCTGTGTTAAATAATGTCCCTAATGTTCCATCAAAAATTGGTTACACGGGAGTATGGCAGAGTTATACTATCATAGCAAGCAATATTACCATATATGCCGATTACGCCTTGAACGAATACACTATAACTTATTCAAATACTAAGGGGGCAGAAAATGCAAACCCGTTAACCTATTCAATAACTACTGGAGCCTTTACTTTGTCACATTTACAATGCGAAGGATATACTTTCGATGGCTGGTATAAAGGTAATACTAAAATAGACAAAATTGAAAATGGTTCATATGGAAATGTAACGCTAACCGCAAAATGGACTCCGATAGAATACAGTATTACATATTCAGATATCAAGGATGCTGTTAATACCAATCCTATCCAATACAATGTAGAGACAGGAACAATTTACTTAAAAAATATAACGACCGAACACTACATCTTCGATGGATGGTGGTTTAACGGAAACAAGATATTATCTATTCCTGCGGGTAATATCGGAAATATCGAGATCGTTGCTCGTTGGACGCCTGTAATGTACGATATTATTTATCAAAACACAAAAGGTGTTGCTAACAATAATCCCGTTTCCTACACAGCAGAAGACAGAATTGTTTTACAAGAAATTTCCATTGAAGGTTATACTTTTGACGGATGGTATATTGGCGAAGAAAAGGTAGATTCTATTGAAGTTGGAAGTTCAGGTACTAAGGTTTTAAGAGCACATTGGACACCAATCACATATTCTATTACTTATAAAAACACTAAAAATTCCGAAAACAGCAATATCCAGCAATATACTATTGAATCAGATGTAATTTGGTTGAGCAACTTGTCCGAAACGGGCTACATCTTTAACGGTTGGGAATCAAATGGTGTAATTATTGATAAGATTGAACGCGGAACTTTTGGCGACATTGAATTGATAGCACAATGGACTCCAATAATCTACAACCTATACTATCAAGACACAAAAGGTGTTACAAACCAAAATCCTACCAGCTATACAATAGAAGATCAAATTATATTGCATGATATTTATGCTGATGGATATATTTTTGACGGATGGTATTATGATGGAGAAAAAATTAATACTATCGGATTTGGAAATTATGAAGATAAAGAAATTTATGCAAAGTGGACACCAAAGGAATATAACATCACCTTTGAAGACACAAAAAATGCGGTCAACAACAACCCGACAAGTTATAATATTGAAAGCGATACTATAAAACTTGAATCTCTCAGCAAAAAGGGTTATGAGTTTATCGGTTGGTATAATGGTGAAGAAGCTATTACAGAAATCATAAGCGGTAGCAAGGGAAATATCGTATTGACTGCAAAATGGAAACTTATCAATTATACTATAACATATACCGCATCGTCTTATGCCGATATTTTGTCTCATAAGAATCCAACAACTTATAATATTGAAAGCAGTTTTGATTTGACCGACACAACTATTCATAGCAGTTATGTGTTCGGCGGCTGGTATAAGGATGGCGTAAAAATAACATCGATAACCCCAGGAATGACCGGCGATATAACTCTTAAAGCTTCTTTGACCTTTACAGGAACCACAATTACTACTAAAGCAGGTTTTGAGGCTATTGCTTATAATCCCGCAGGGGCATATCGACTAGGTGCGAATATTACCATCACCGCTTCTATTTGCGGTTCTTCAACTCCTTTTTATGGACATTTTTATGGCAACGGTTATACGATTACCGGGGCAACCCCGTTCGCTCAGAATAACGGATATATTGCTCGTGTTAATGTTGTTGGCGGAGGAATAGCAAATTACAATAGGGGAAAAATATACCGATGTTCTGCAAAGGGATATGCAAAATATAATAATAACAGCACAGGCGGTATAGTTGGATACAACACCGGAACTGTGAGTCAGTGCTATCATCCTACCAATATGGCAAGTGTTTCAGGACAGTATGTTGGCGGCATAGTCGGACAAAACTTAGGAACGGTTGAAGACTGCTACCATAATGGTTCTATCACCCCATCCAGCGGAAGTTCTTTTTATTATTACGGCGGAATTGTTGGCTATAATTATACTGGCGGTACGATTAATCGCTGTTATGCAACGGGCTATATTAAGAATATATATGCCGAGCTGAGCGGAGGTATTGTTGGACTTTCAAACGGCTTGAAGATAAGCAACTGCATTTCCACCTGTACATACGATGAATCGTTTGCTTTCGGCATTGCGGGTTCCTCGGGCGGCACTTTTGTCAATAACTATCATTCAGGACCTGCAGTATCAACCAACTATTCAACCAGTGTAGATGCAGCTAATCTTAAAAGCCCAACATTCATTACCGGAAGATTATATTGGAGCACAGATGTTTGGCGTTTAGTTAGTGGCAAAGATCCGGTGCTTGCATGGCAATAAAAAAGAATGTTTAGGAGTATGAAAATGAAAAAGATTATATCTATTTTAATAACATTAATATTGACTTTAGCGCTGTTTACTTTCCCTGTCTCTGCGGCAGGGAATGGCTCGCTCACTCTTTCAAATGCTGAAGGCAAGCAGGGTGATACAGTCACCATGAATGTAAATCTTAATTCAAATCCCGGACTTATCACAATGAAATTTACAGTTTCTTGGGGCGAGGGACTTGAACTTGCAAGCGTTTCAAACGCAAACCTTTTAGCAGGCTGGACAACACCTGCACCGACAATTAGTTCACCCTATACTTTGCGTTGGGCTGATTCGCTCGCAACCACTAACAACACTGCCATGGGAAAAATTGCAACACTTACCTTTAAAATTAAGGACAATGCAACAGTTGGCAATAAAACCGTTACCTTAACCTTCAGCGAATCAAGAGACGCAACTGGAGGCAGAAATACTTTTGGTAATGCCACTGCTATTATTAAGGTGAATTGTAAAACTCATACTTACGGCAACTATACCAATGCAAATACAACAAACCACACCCGTACATGTTCTGCTTGTGGTGCAACAGAGACTAAGGCGCACACTTGGAATAGTGGCACGGTAACAAAAACTGCTAACTGTAAGGAAGCGGGAACCAAAACCTACACTTGTACTGCAACAGGTTGCGGTGCCACAAAGACCACAACCATCGCAAAAAACAACAACCATACATACGGTGCGTGGTCGCAGACCAAAGCACCCGGTTGTACTACAAAAGGTCAACAAAAGAGAACTTGTTCAACCTGCCAGAAGGTAGAAACAAAGGATATAGCTGCAACAGGTCACTCTTTAGGTAGTTGGAAAACTACAAAGGAAGCAACTTGTGAAGCAAAGGGTGAGCAAACAAGAAGTTGCTCTAAGTGCTCACACAAGGAAACAAAGGCGATAGCGGCACTCGGCCACAAGTTTTCCAACCCCACAGTAACCAAACAACCCACCTGTACCGAAACGGGTATTGAAAGCGGCAAGTGTACAACTTGCGGCAAAACAACTACAAACACCATAGCGGCTAAAGGTCATAAAACGGAAAACTATGTAGTAATACTCGAGCCCACTTGTACTGAAGACGGCAAAAAAGAAGGCACTTGTACGGTTTGCGGCGCAAAGGCGGAAGAAAAAGTAGCAGCTACGGGACACACCTACGGTGAGGCGGTAATCACAAAAGAAGCAACCGAAACCGAAGAAGGACTTAAAACACAAACTTGTTCTGCCTGCGGAGATATTGTTGAAGAAGTTATTCCGATGATTTCTGCAAAACCCGATGCACCAACCGATAATACAGTTGATACCGATAACGGCGGAGAATCAAACGGCATTGTCTGGATAATTGTTGCCGCCGCGGCAGTGGTTATCATGGGCGCAGTTGTAACAATAGTAATTATAAAAAAGAAAAAAGCATAATCGAATAAAATCCGTATTTTGAAAAGAAATTTTTGAAATACGGATTTTTATTTTATTTATATAGAATTTTTAAGTAAAGTGTGTTACAATGCTTTTAGAATAGGACAAGGCGGTATTTTCATACGATATTTAAAAGGGGATATTGTATGAAAAGAAAATCAGTAAGGTTATTGTCCTTTGTGTGTTCGCTTTTACTAATAGGTTTGAGTTTTTCGCCGCTTCTTTTAAAATCAGATTTAGCGGTGTCGGCCAATGTTGATTTCGAAAATGAGAAAATCGTTATTATTGACGCCGGCCACGGCGGGTTTGACGGTGGGGCAGTAGCACCGGATGGCACTGTTGAAAAGGATATAAATTTACAAATAGCAACCTCTCTCTCGGAACTTTTAGCGCTTAACGGATACAGTATTATAATGACAAGGTCAACCGACACAGGCACCGAAGATGACTTTACTAAGCCGATACAGGTAAGAAAGGTCAGCGACCTGAAAAACAGACTGGCGCTTATGAATAAATATCCCAATGCAATATTTGTTAGCATACATCTCAATAAATTCACTGCATCGTCAGCTAAGGGTGCACAGGTGTTTTATTCTAAAAATAATTCCGAGAGTTTTACGCTCGGTGACAGCATACAGGGAAACATCAAGAAACTTTTACAACCTGAAAATGACAGGGTCATAAAGCAAGGCACAAAGAGTACATATTTGCTTTACAATGCCCAAATTCCAGCAGTCATTGTTGAGTGCGGTTTTCTAAGTAATGCTCAAGATTTAAAAAATTTAAAAACAGACCAATATAAAAATCAGATAGCGTTTGCCATCTTTTGCGGTATTAACGACTATTTTGGGGAGCGATAAATATGGCACAAAAAAATAAAACAGTGTTTGTGTGCAGCGTTTGCGGCGCCGAAAGTATTAAATGGCTCGGGCAGTGTCCTGATTGCGGTGCCTGGAACACGATGGAAGAGCAGTTGGCGGTTACACAATCTGTGTCTTCAAAAAGCGTGGCGGGTGTTAAGCAGTTGAATGTTTCAACGCTTTATAATATACCGCTTGATGATGAGCACCGTTTTATAACAAATATTTCTGAACTTGACAGGGTGCTTGGCGGCGGCATAGTAAAGGGCTCGGTAGTGCTGCTCAGCGGTGACCCCGGTATAGGCAAATCAACCATACTGTTACAAATATGCAATGCCCTTAGAAATCTTAAAATTTTATATGTATCGGGCGAAGAATCAGCAATGCAAATCAAGTTGCGTGCCGAGCGTCTTGGCGTTAAAAACGAAAATTTAAGCATTATGACCGAAACCGATACAGAACTTATTTGTGAGTACATAAATTCATCAAAACCTGATATTGTTATGATAGATTCCATACAGACTGTCAGTATTTCCGAACTTTCAAGTTCAAGCGGTAGCATTGTACAGGTTCGTGAATCGGCAAAATTATTGCTTAATACCGGTAAAGCACTTGGTATTCCTGTATTTATTGTCGGTCATGTGAATAAAGGTGGAGATATTGCAGGACCTAAGGTGCTTGAACATATTGTTGATACGGTGCTGTATTTTGAGGGTGAAAAAAATCAATCATATCGTATTTTGAGGGCAATAAAAAACCGTTATGGCTCCACAAACGAAATTGGTGTGTTTGAAATGAGCGATAACGGGCTTAATGAGATTGAAAATCCGTCAGCAATGTTATTATCGGGCCGCATAAATAATGTATCAGGTGCGGCAATTACCTGTATTATAGAGGGTACACGCCCCATTTTAGCCGAAGTACAAGCATTGGTTACGGCGACCGGCTTTGGTAATCCGAGGCGAATGTCAGATGGATTTGATTATAACCGTCTAAATCTTATTTTGGCTGTGCTTGAAAAAAGGGAAGGACTTTATTTTTCAAATCTTGATGCTTATGTAAATATAATTGGCGGACTGAAACTTGATGAGCCCGCCGCCGATTTATCAGTAGCATTGGCGTTGGTTTCTTCACTTCGTGATGTGCCTATTGATGACCGTACAATTTGTTTTGGAGAGATAGGTCTATCAGGTGAGATACGCTCGGTTTCCCGCGTTGAATCGCGTGTAAAAGAAGCGGCGCGTTTAGGATTTACAAAATGTATTTTACCTTATTCCTGCAAAAAGGTTTTAAAGGATATCAGTGATATTGAACTTCATTTTGTAAAGTCGTTAGGCGAGGCGCTTGAATATGTGAGATAAACAAAAATCCGATGGTTCATTCAAAACCATCGGATTTTTATTTACTTTTTGTATTTGTAATATAGCTTAAAACCTATTTTAATAAGTTCATCTGCCGCAAACATAATTATTGCAAATAAACCAATCAACAGCCATTGTTGGCTTGTTAATGCTACAAGACCAAAGGCCGCACGCAAAGGACTTAGCACGATTATAAGCAATAGTGCAAGGCAAAGCGCTGAGCCAATGAAGATGTATTTGTGTTTTATAATGTTACTGTCAATTAGCAACTGTTCGCTATAACTTGGGAAAATGTGCACAATTTGCAAAATGGAAAGTGTGACAAGTGCCATCGTCTGAGCAACCTGTGTGTTGACTGTGTTGCCGACTCCCGAAGCAATAAGTGTAAGGGTGCAAATAATTACGGCTTGTACAATAAGGGATATTGTTGATTGTGCAGTAAATACTTTGCGGTTTTTCTTGGCGCTTTTATTAAGCAAACTGTTGTCGGCAGGGGAAAGCCCCAAAGCCACACAGGGTAAAATATCGGTTATAAGATTAATTAATAACAGTTGCGAAGCAATCAGTATAGGATTTGAGAAAAGTAATGCACCGATAAATAAGACTAAAAGCTCACCTAAGTTACAACTTATAAAATAGTGAATAATGCGTTTTATTTGCTCGAAAATATTGCGGGCATTTTTGATGACATTAAGAAGTGTGGAAATGCGACCGTTTTCTACGATAATATCTGCGGCATTTTTTGCAACATCGGTTGCGGTGTTGCTTATGGCAAAACCAATATCTGCCTTGCGCAGTATCGGGGCATCGGTGCTTTTGGTACCTGTTACGGCTACAGTTTCATTATTGTGCATTAAGGATTTAACGATGCGGTAACGGTCGTTATCATCAAGTCGTGCAAATACCGCATATCCGGTAACATCGGTATCAAGTTGTGCATCTGATAACGCTTTCAACTCATCGCTTGAAATGCTTTCCAAACCATCGTGGAAAATACCTATGCGGCGTGCGATGGCTTTTGATGTAATTTCACTGTCACCCGTTGTCATAACGGTTTTGATACCTGCATATTCGCACTGTTCGATTGTTGCAATAATGTCACTGTCGGGTGTGTCCGATAACGCTACAAAACCGGCAAATATTAGATTTTGTTCTAATTCCTCGGCAGTTGGGAAGGCGGGAAGCTCTGATATCGGTCGATATGCAACCGCAATCACGCGAAGCTCTCTTGATGCCATATCTTCATATACCGAAATTAGCTTGTCTACATCAACGTTTCGGCAAAGCGGAATAATTTTTTCGGGTGAGCCCTTTGTGATAACAACAGGTTTACCGTTTATCATATTAACGGTGGTAAGGCGTTGCCGTGTACTGTCAAATGGGATGTTTGCAAGTAGGGGGTACATATGATTTAGCTGTTCACGCTCGGATATTTCAAACCTGCTGCAAAAATCATACAACGCCTTTTGTGAGGAATCATCGATTTGATTTGAAGCGGCTGGATTATCAATACCGTAGCCGCAAACAAGTGCTAATTTTGCAGTTAAAACGGCGGCATTGCCGGGATTTGACAAATCTTTTTTATAATCATTTCCATCGAAAATTTCGACAATACTCATATCATCAGGGGTTAAAACACCCGTTTTGTCGGCACAAATAAGCGATAAATTAGCCGCTTTTTCGAGTGCGGAAAGTTTATTGAATACAATACCTTTTTCACTCAGGGTTTTGATAGCCGCCCAGATGATAAGTGCGGCGGTTATCGGCAAAGTTTCGGGAACTGCGGTAATAAGTATCGGTACTGTGTTTATAAGTGTATCTCCGATAAACAATGCAAAACTCTGTCCGCTCTTTGTTAGGTTTACTATTATTAATATAAGCCAGATTAATGCAGCTGTAACCGTGGCAACACTCAATGAGTACTTTTTAACCGCTGTAATTGTTTTGTTAAAAGGAATATTATTTGAGTCCGCAGTTTTATTTAAAAGTCTTATGCGTTTGATTTCGGTGTCATTATCAATATCGGTAACTACGGCTTTGGCGTTTCCGTGGGTTACTGAGCATCCCGCAAAAACCATATTGTTGCGCCCTGAAATTTCGGTTATATCCTCGGCAATAAAAGCAGCATCTTTTTTAACATCAACGATTTCACCGGTCAGCGCATATTCATCACAACTAAAATTCGTTGTTTCAATAAGGCGTGCATCAACAGGGATATAGTCGCCCGTGTTAAGAAGAATAATGTCACCCAGCACAAGACGGTCGGATGGTATGTGCACTATCTCGCCATCACGCATAACATCAACAAAGCAACGGCGGATATTTTTTACTTGATGACGGGCATCTTTTGTAAAGTATTCCTGCAAACTAAAAGATACAGCACCGATTAAAAGCATTACAATTACAGTAATATACGGCCACCACACCGCTTCTGATACGATAGACAGCAAGGTGCAAATCAATGCGATTACAATAATTGAAAGCACCGCAGTTTGCTTTAACTGCCCCAAAATCATCTTCAATAGTTTTATTATAGGTTTTTCAGCTTCGGACAGCTTTTCGGTTAATAACTCTTCTGCTTTTTGAGCAGAAAGTCCGTTTTCCTTATCGGTACCGAAAAAGCTTAAAACCGTATCTGTATCTGAACTGTGCCAAATCATAGTATCCCTCCCGAAAACATCTTTTTATATAATACTACATTTTTTTACAATAATCAAGTTTACAAAAAGTTCTTTATTTATGAAAAGTTTTGTGTTATAATAAATAATCATTGTTCTGGAGTTGTATTTATGGATTGGACTGAGGTAACCGTTTCGGTTAATACCGAGCAGTTGGAATTGGTAACCGCTATATGTAATATGGTGGTTTCGCACGGTATTTATATCGAAGATTATTCGGATTTGGAAGAGGCCGCAAGAGAAATTGCCCATATAGATTTAATTGATGAAGATTTGCTTTTAAAAAACCGCAACAAAGCGCTTGTGCATATTTATATTTCTAATGAATATAACGCTGAGGAGTCGGTGCAGTATATCACCGAACGATTAAAGGCAGAAAAAATCCCGCACGAGATAGTATCAAACGGTGTTAACGATGCCGATTGGGCTGATTCGTGGAAGAAGTTTTTTAAGGTGACCCCTATCGGTGAGCGCCTTGTAATTTGTCCTGAGTGGGAGCATTATGAGAATACCGATAATAAGGTTGTTTTGAAAATTGACCCGGGCGCCGCTTTTGGTACCGGTACACATGCTACGACCTCACTTTGTTTGGAAATTTTGCAAAAGTATATAAAGAAGGGCGACAGGGTGCTCGATGTGGGCAGTGGTAGCGGTATATTAAGTATCGCCGCAGTACTTTTAGGTGCCGAGTGTGCAGTAGGTGTGGATATTGATGCCACTGCCGTTAAGGTTGCGGGGGAAAATGCCGCGCTGAACAGCGTGTCAAATAAAACAAATTATATTTGCGGTGATTTAGCCGAAAAAATTAACGATAAATATAATATTGTGTGCGCAAACATCGTGGCAGATATTATTATGCGCTTAAATTTAAACATTAAGGATTATATGGAAAAAGATGCCGTTTATATAACATCGGGAATCATAGATGTACGCGCCGATGAAGTTAAGCAAAGCTTTTTAAATAATAACCTTACTATTTTGGAAGAAGTAAGGCGTGATAATTGGTACGCCTTTGCATTAAAATGCTCGGAGGAAGCCGATGCTTGAATTTGAAGAATTAAAACTCAGACTGCAAGGTTTTTATGAAGAACTTTGCGATTTAAAAGATGCCATTGACTATGATGGCGTAAAAAAGAATATTACCGAACTTGAAACATTAGCGGCCGCTGAGGGCTTTTGGGATGATATTGAAAATTCACAAAAGATTTTGCAACAAACAAGCCGTCAACGCGAAAAGGTAAATAAGTATGATGCGCTGAATACAGCGTACAATGATGCGCTTACAATGATAGAACTTGCCGATGAAGCTGAAGATATATCAATGTTGGAAGAAGTAACGGCTATGGTGGAGGATTTTATAAGCGGTCTTGATGCCAGTCGGCTTGAAACATTGCTTAAAGGCGAGTATGATGCAAATAATGCCATCCTTACATTTCACGCGGGTGCAGGCGGTACCGAGGCGCAGGATTGGAATGAGATGCTTGTGCGTATGTATTCTCATTGGGCGGAACGCCATAACTTCAAGGTTAGTATGTTGGATTTTCTTGATGGCGAAGAAGCGGGACTTAAAAGCGCGGTGCTGCTTATACAAGGCATTAATGCTTACGGCTATATGAAGAGCGAAAGCGGTGTTCACCGTCTGGTGCGCATTTCACCCT
>JAZUSW010000014.1:0-3391 GCA_045606925.1 Acutalibacteraceae bacterium
TGAACGACAAATATTACCAAGACAGACAAACATTACCTTAATCATATGAGCACCTCATTTTGTATGATATTATATCACACAAAAGATAAAATTGCAATTTAAAAGGTATACGGTTTAATCGCCGTATACCTTTTTTATCAGTTGTTTTGATTATCGTACCATTATAACCGTAGCATTGTTATCGTGAAGTTTGTTTTTAATTTCATTTTTAACATAAAAATTAAACCTGATTTTTTGGGACATCTTGCCATTTACACCTAAAAGTTTATTTGCTCTTTGTATGTAAATATTTGAATCATACTTTGCAGTCTCGACACTGCCCGTCCAAGTTTGTACAAGATATGCCTGCGACATTGCAAAAAGGTTATTTGTTATATTGTAATATCCCTTTATAAAATTATCGCACTCCCAGGACTTGATATGGGCATCCTCGTTCTCACCGTAGCGCTTAAAGCAATATCCCTCGCCTGTATACCACATAAGATTGTTTGCAATGGTCATATTTTCTATATAACTATTCGGACCGGAAGCCAAGAAGTATTCGATAGAATATGTGCAACGTTCTATAACATTATTAGAGAAATTAACATTTTTAACAATTGTTTCAGGTGGTGGATTGGTTGATGTGCCATACTGGAATGTCATAGCTGCATCAAAAATATCATAAAAATAACTGTTTTTTATGGTAAAGTTCTCGGTACCGCCCCAAACTTCAACACCGTTACCAAAACGTATTGCCCAGCCATCAGCAGTCTCTGAGTGTACACAACCGCCAATAAAACCAATTTCACAGTTTTGAATGGTAAGACCGGTATAGTTGCCGGACAAACCAATACCGTGTCCGCCGCCGTATTTAACACATAAATTATCAAGTGTTATATTATTGGCTCTTATAGAAATAACGGTACCCGCAGTATTAAGCTCGATTCTCTTAAACACCTTACCGGGATTACCCGCATTGCATCTGAAATATAATTTTGCCTTAGTTTTATCGTAATAAAAATAAAGGTCTTTTTTCATATCCTTATAGGACTTAAATTGTTCGCCCTCAAAAATACCGTTTGAACCAACCGTAACTCTTGTAGCACTTTGGTCCTCATTATAAATCACGCCGCCAACATCTTTGAGCACCATTTCGGTACAAACATAAATACCTTTAACATCCGTTTCCTTCCAAAGTTCAGGGTCAGCATAGTCTTTTGGCGAACCGTAAAATTCCGGTTTTTTGCCCTCGCCGTATGCCGAATATGTAACGCCCTCTACCATAGCGGTCCAGGTGCCTCTGAACACGCTGCCGCGTTCAAAATATACAACATCACCTGCTTTAAGCTTTACTTTGCCCAAATTAGCCGGTGTGGCAAAAGGTGTTTCGGGGGAGAGACCATCATTAGAGTTTTTTCCTTTATTTGAAACATAATACGCTGTACCACCGCTTTTTGTTTTTACTGTGGTTTTGGTTGTACGTATATCATAAATGCGCCACTCAGTATGTGGACGATAAAGTTTTTGCATTTCAGCAAGGGTTAATGTGGAATCCTGCCTTGCGGGCATATCTGCCTTTGCCACTACACTCCAGTTACCCGGATTTAACAGTACCGGTTTTGCAGCAGTAGAACTACTTGCATTGGTGCTCGAATTATTGTTAGAATTATTACTCGAAACACTGTTTGAACCGGTGTTTGAACTATCACCAGAGCTTGCATTGGAGTTATTTCCTGCTTCTACATTTGATTGATCCGAATTAACATTTGTCTTATTGCCGCAACCAATCAACGAAAAAATTAAAACAGCAGATAGAATTAAGCATAAAATTCGCTTGGTTTTTGATGCAGTTTTCATTTTTTACACCCCTTTATTTTATGTACGAATATAAGTTAATTTTAATTCGCGTTATTTACTACTTCTTTACCCAAATAACTGTTGCATTATTATCAAATAGTTTGCTTTTAATTTCATTTTTAACATTTGTATCAAACTTTATTTTATCAGTAGTTTTACCATTCACACCCAAAAGTTTATCTTCGCTTTGTATGTAAATGTTTGAATCATACTTCGCCGAAACATCCCTTCCGGTCCAACTTTGTACAAGATACGCCTCTGACATAGCAAAAAGGTTATTTGTTATATTGTAATATCCCCGTACAAAATTATCACACTCCCAAGACTTGATATGAGCATCCTCGTTTTCACCATAACGCTTAAAGCAATATCCCTCGCCTGTGTACCACATAAGATTGTTTGCAACGGTCATATTTTCTATATAACTATCCGGACCGGAAGCCAAGAAGTATTCGATAGAATATGTGGAACGTTCTATAACGTTATTAGAAAAATCAATATTCTTCATATTTGTCTCGGGTGGTGGGTTGGTTGATGTGCCATATTGGAATGTCATAGCGGCATCATAAATATCATAGAAATAACTGTTTTTTATGGTAAAGTCCTCGGTACCACCCCAAACTTCAACACCGTTACCAAAGCGTATTGCCCAACCATCCTGGTTTACAGAATGTATTGCACCGCCTATAAATCCTATTTCACAATTTTGAATAGTAAGACCTGTGAAATTGCTATTTAAACCAACGCCATGAGAACCTCCATATTTTATACAAAGGTTATCAAGGGTTATATTGTTAGCTCTAATCGAAACAATAGTACCTGCCAAATTAAGTTCTATTCTATCAAAAACTTCACCCGGATTACCTTTTTTGCAACTCATATAAAGTTTGCCTGTTTGAGGGTCACGATAAAAATGAAGGTCTTTTTTAATATCCTTATAACTTCTAAACTGTTTGCCATCAAAAATACCATTTGTACCTACTGTAACTTTTCTGGCGCTTTGGTCTTCGTTATAAATCACGCCGCCTATATCTTTTGTGAAAATCTCGGTACAAACATAAATATCCTTTTTATCGGTTTCTTCCCAATATTTTGGGTCTGCATAATCTTGCACGGAACCGTAAAATTCGGGCTTTTTACCCTCACCGTATGCCGAATATGTAACGCCCTCTATCATAGCGGTCCAGGTGCCTCTGAACACGCTACCGCGCTCAAAGTATACAACATCCCCCGCTTTAAGCTTTACTTTACCCAAATTGTAAGGTGTAGCAAAAGGTGTTTCGGGTGTGAGACCGTCATTTGATGGACTTCCGTTATTTGAAACATAATATGCCGTACCGCCATTAGTGGGTTTTACTGTTGTTTCGGCAGTGCGTATATCATAAATGCGCCACTCAGTATGTGGACGATAAAGTCTTCGCATTTCAGCAAGGGTAAGCGTTGCATCCTTCTTTTCCGGCATTTGTGCTGTATTGACAACTTTGCAATTGCCTGACCCAAGAAGCATAGATGCTCTTGCGGGAGTATATAAATCTCGCTCATTATCTTTAAT
>JAZUSW010000015.1:0-3645 GCA_045606925.1 Acutalibacteraceae bacterium
AATAACCCGTAATACCCGGCTTGCAGGTTATTATTGTATCGTAAGCTTCCCCCATATCTTCCTTTTCGCGCCAAAGATACGGCCTTGGACCGATGAGCGACATATTGCCGATAAGCACATTTATAAACTGAGGAATTTCATCTATTGAATATGCGCGGATAAATTTGCCGACAGGGGTAATGCGGGGGTCTTTTTCTAATTTTTTATACTGTTCGTATTCTTTCCTTGCCTCTTCGTTTTCGGCAAGGTATTTTTCGAGCACCTTATCGGCATCCTTCACCATAGAACGAAATTTGAAGATTTTGATTTTTTTGCCGTGATAACCAATACGCTCTTGCGTAAACATAATTGTATCAATATCACCTGTTGCCAAAAAAGCAATCTTTACAAATATCAAAACAAGCACGAAACCTACCGTTCCGATAATTCCAAAAATTATATCTATAATGCGTTTGCATATGCCGTAAAGCACTGCTCCCGCATCCCTTTTATTTGTTTCCATATTCCAATCCCCTTTTAGAAAACGGGTTTTCTTTTAGTTTTTGCACATCCATTATATATAATTCGCGGTCATTTGTCAATTTTAACCTTGCTTTTTATGTTTTCTACATATATAATTTTAATAGTTTATTAATAAATTCAAAGTTAAAAGGGGCTTCTTATTATGGATTTATCTATGCTTTATACCGCACCTGAAAACGAAAAACCGCTTGACCGACTTGTAGCTGACGGCGGTTTTTGTGGGATTTTACGCAAAATCGCTTGTGTTGGTGACAGTTTGTCTTCGGGCGAGTTTCAGTCGCTAAACAGTGAAGGAAAGGTTGGTTACCACGACTATTTTGATTATTCGTGGGGTCAGTATCTTGCCCGTATGGCAGGACTTACCGTATATAATTTTTCCCGTGGCGGACTGACGGCGCCCGATTATTTTGCCTTTGCAGGACAAAAAGGTTATTTTGATATTGATAAGGCGGCGCAGGGCTACGTTATTGCGCTTGGCGTTAACGATTTGTTCCGTATTGGAAAAGGTGAGCTTGAATTCGGAGATGTATCCGACATCGATTTGAATGATTATAAAAATAATAAGAAGACCTTTGTTGGTTGCTACGCCGCTATCATACAAAAGTACAAGGAAATTCAACCAAAGGCAAAATTCTTTTTAATGACCATTCCTAACAACGGCACCGAAAATCCCAATGCCGACAAACATCGCGATATACTCTATAAATTAGCCGAAATATTTGAAAACACCTATGTTCTGGATTTCAGAAAATATGCTCCCGTTTATAATGATGAGTTCAGAAAACTCTTCTTTTTGGCAGGACATATGAATGCGGCGGGTTATCTTGTAACGGCGCAAATGGTAGCATCATATATAGATTATATTATTAGGCACAATATGGATGATTTTTGTCAAATCGGTTTTGTGGGCACCGACAACCATAATATAAACTATAAATGGTAAAAAATTATGTTTAACTTTTTTGTTGATAAAGAAAATTTTTTAAACGACCGCTTTGTTATTAGCGGTTCCGACTACAACCATATAAAAAATGTTTTACGCATGGATACAGGCGATGAGTTTTTGGTTAGCTGCAACGGTTCAAGTAACCTTTGCCGACTGGTAATGTTTGAAAATGATACTGTTATTGCCGAAATTATAGAAGAAAATTATAACAGTACCGAATTGCCTGTAAAAATATATTTGTTCCAAGGGCTGCCGAAATCAGACAAGATGGAATTTATCATCGAAAAGGCGGTTGAATTGGGTGTACACAGTATCATTCCGACCGAAATGGAACACTGTGTTGTAAAATTAGATGCCAAAAAGAAATTGTCAAAGGTAGAGCGTTGGCAAAAAATAGCAATAAGCGCCGCAAAGCAAAGCAAACGGAACATTGTGCCGAAAATACACGATTGTATGACATATGAATCGGCATTGGAGTTTGCAAAAAAACTTGATTTACTGCTTGTGCCGTATGAATGCGCAAACGGTATGTCGGCCACAAAAGAAGCCCTTAAAAAGATAAAAAGCGGTATGTCGGTAGGTATTGTGATTGGTCCCGAAGGCGGCTTTGCAAAGGACGAAATCGAAACGGCAGTAAATAACGGCGGTGCGGTAATTTCGCTCGGAAAACGCATATTGCGCACCGAAACGGCGGCGATTACGGCTCTTTCGATGTGTATGCTTTACTCGGAAACGGAAATAGAATAAATGAAAAATTTACCAGATGCGTTTAAAACGCGTATGCAAAACCTGTTAAAAGAAGAATACCCTCTTTTTTTGGAAGCCCTGAACGAAAATCCCGTTCGGGCTTTTCGTGTTAATACCGACAAGATATCGGTTGCCGATTTTGAAAAAATCAACCCGTTTTCCACCGCCAAAATACCGTTTGTGGAAAACGGATATTACTTTAATCACGATAAAATAGGTTTGCACCCCTACCATCACGCAGGGATGATTTATGTTCAGGAACCCGCCGCTATGGCACCTGCTGAATGTGTGAATATAAAGAATGACTGGTATATTGTAGATATGTGTGCAGCACCCGGCGGCAAAAGCACTCAGCTAAAAAACAAGATACCGGACGGTGTGCTTGTTTCTAATGAAATTATCCCCTCGCGCTGTAAGATACTTACGGGCAATATCGAACGATTGGGATTAAAAGACACCGTTACTACCTGTATGGATACTACCCGATTGGCAAATGTTTTTGAAAAGCAGTTTGACCTGTGTATGTGTGATGCGCCCTGCTCGGGAGAAGGTATGTTCAGAAAAGATGATACCGCGATAAACGAGTGGAGCGAAGAAAATGTTAAAATGTGCGCTATTCGTCAAGCCGAAATACTTGATAATGCCGCACGGCTTGTAAAAGGCGGCGGTTATATAATCTATTCTACCTGCACATTTTCTTTGGAAGAAAACGAAATGACGGTGGATGCCTTTCTTTCACGGCACAAAAATTTTGTTTTGTGCCCCGTTACCGAGCGCGTAAGAGATAACACTTCGGAAGGCATATTTTTTGAAGGGTGTACGACACCGGATATACATTTTTGCCGCCGTTTTTATCCGCACAAAGCCAGAGGCGAAGGGCAATTTATGGCGGTGCTTAAAAACACCGATATAAATGAACCGCGTTGTTACAATTCCCAAAAAACAAAACCCGATAAATGTGTTTTTGAATTTTTAAATGATACTTTAAACGGCTATGATGTAAGCGGTGTACGCCAAAACGGAAATACGCCGATATACTTTAAAAATGATTTTAATATAAACGGCGCCCGTGCCTTTTCGGTTGGCGTTAATATAGGTGAAATCCGTAAAAACTATATACTTCCCCATCACCAGTTTTTTATGTCTTTTGGCAAGGATTTTAAGCGAAAAATCGAACTGTCAAAGGATAGCAAAGAACTGCAAAAATATCTGCGCGGAGAAGAAATACAAACAAATCTTGAAGACGGCTGGGCGGCAGTTTTAGTTGACGGCTGCACCTTAGGCGGCGCAAAGATTGTAAACGGTACCGCCAAAAACCACTATCCTAAAGGACTGCGATTAGGATTTAGGGGTTAGAATAAATATCCACCCTAGCGGGTGGTTTTTCATTTTCGGGCATAGCCCTAATGCTACTGGCTACGCTGGGGTGC
>JAZUSW010000016.1:0-7088 GCA_045606925.1 Acutalibacteraceae bacterium
CCCGTTATGTTTGACGGTCTTGCTCCCTGTGCCGTTTACGGATTGCTTAACGATATGGGTTATATGGTTTCATGCGAAAGCGATATGCACTGCGCATTAACCATGGCGCTGCTTAAATGTGCAACATTCGGTAAAGGCAAACCCCTGTTTGGTGAATTTACCGTACGTCATCCCGAAAACAAAAATGCAGAGCTTTTATGGCACTGTGGACCGTTCCCGTTATCACAAAAAGCCACAAGTGGCATTGACAGTGAAGCTAGACTTGTTAATCAACGCGAGTGGTTCCGTGGTAAAGACGGCGAATACACCGTTGCACGTCTTGACCAAGAAAGTGGCAACTATATGCTTTTGGCACTTAACTGCCATACTGTACCCGGTCCGCAAACCCATGGTACATACATTTGGGGCGAATTTGAAAATCTTCAAGCCGTTGAAGACCGTTTGCTTGAAGGCCCATACATCCACCACTTTGTAGAAATTGAGGGCGATTACCGAAAAGAACTTGCTGAGTTCTGTAAGTATTTCCCCAATCTAAAAATAGATAATTTTGTTAAATAAAGGAGAATTGACAATGCAATACCAAATGAATGAGTTTCTTTTCGCTATGATTTTAACCGAGCTTGAAGATGCAGTTGGTCGCGAAAACTGCTCAACAAGAGAGATTGACCGTGTATCTCACAGCGTTGACTACTACTGGCTTTCTCGTATGTGGGCTGATCGCGGACAGCGTATGCCCGAGGCACAATTTGTTGTTTGCCCAAAAGACGCTACCGAGGTTTCAAAGGTAGTAAAAATTGCTAACTACTACAAAATCCCCGTAACCACCTGGGGTGCCGGCGGCGGCACACAAGGCGGTGCTATTCCTGTATGCGGCGGTATTATTCTTGATACCAAGCGTATGAACCAAATTTATGAAGTAAACACAGACGGTATGTATATCGAATGCGGCACAGGTGCTATTTACAAGCACATTGAGTGGGCTGCTAACGAGGTTGGTAAAGCTACCATGCACTATCCCTCTTCTCTTACATGTTCTACCGTTGGCGGCTTCTTGGCTCACCGCGGTATCGGTGTTTGCTCTACCAAATACGGCAAAATTGATGATATGGTACTTAAAATGGAAATCGTACTTCCTAACGGCGATATTATCGAAACCTGCCCTGCTCCCAAACACGCTGCAGGACCTGACCTTAACCAAATTTTCATAGGTTCTGAAGGTACACTCGGTATTATCACCAAAGCACAAATCCGTATCTTTGACCAACCTGAAGAACGCCGTTTCCGTGGCTTCTTATTCCAAGATATGACAGGTGCATTTAAGGCATCCCGTGAATTGTTACAAAAATTCAAGCCCTCTGTTATGCGTTTGTATGATGAGGCAGAAACTGCTTCTCTTATCAAAAAGATTGTTGGTGTTGAGCGCAAGGGCGCATTTATGAACATCGCTTACGAAGGCGTTAAGGAAATGGTTGAGGTTGAAGAAAAGATTCTTCTTGACACATTTGCTAAATACGGTGCCGAAGACTTAGGCAGCGAATACGGTGAAAAATGGTGGAAAGAGAAGATTACCTTCTTCTATCCCGGTCATATGATGGATATACCTCAAATGTTCGGTACAATGGATACCATCGCTCCCTACGGTAAAATTGAAGAAATCTACTGGGCTATGAAGGAAGCCATTGAGACCAACTTCCCGCAAGCTAAATTTATTGCTCACTTCTCACACTGGTATGAGTGGGGCGCAATGGTTTACGACCGCTTTATTATTGAAGGTAAAGATGTACCGCGTGACCCTGTTGAAGCACTTCGTTTACACCAGGCAGTATGGACCTGCGGTGTTCGTACAGCTTTAGCTCACGGCGGCGTTGTTAATGACCACCACGGCGTAGGCATCAAGCTCGGCCGTCTTATGAAGGAACAATACGGTCCGGCTATGCAGGTATTTGAAGGTATTAAGAAGCAACTTGACCCCAACGGAATTATGAATCCGTTTAAACTTGGTTTATAATGGAGGTAACTAAAATGATAATGTCTGAAAAATCAAAACAACATGTTGATTCCTGCCGTTTCTGCTGGATGTGCCACCACATCTGCCCTGTTGGTAATGCAACCGGTCAGGAAAGAAATACTGCCCGTGCACGTGCACTTGGTATATCTCTCGTAAACCGTGAAGCTATCGAGCTTTCCGATATTATGGACAACATCTTTGAATGCGCTACCTGTGGCGGTTGCGTTAAAGAGTGTGTTACCGGTTGGGACCCTGTTATGTTCACAAAGGAAACCCGTTTACAAGCGGCTCTTGAGGGTAAACTTCCCGAATACATAAACACCTTGGTTGACAACTGCTTAAATGTTGGTAATGCATACGGCAAAACTGAAATTTGCGATAAATTATCAGCCGCTATTGATGCACACGCCGCTAACACCGATACCCTTTTATACTTAGGTGAAGATGCAAGATATATGGTATGCACTTTAGGTGTTAAAGCAATCAACGTACTTGAAAAAGCAAATGTAAGCTTTACCGTTCTTAAAGATGAGCCCTCCTCTGCTGCGCATCTCGATTTCCTTATCAGCGCTGCTGAAGAAACAAAGGATATGATGCAAAAAGCCGCAAAGATAATAAACGCCTACAAAACAGTAGTTGTTTACGACCCCAACGATGCTAAGGCATTTAAACAGTTATATAAAGAATACGGCATTGAGCTTACCTGTGATGTTGTTACCTACACATCTTTTGTTGCAAAACTTATAAAAGACGGTAAACTCGATGTTAATAAGACTGAGCGCGATGTTGTTTTCCAAGACCCGTATCAGTTGGCGCGTGACCTTGAGGAAACCGAAGAAGCACGAGAAATCATTATGGCTTGTGCAGTGCTCGGCGAGATGCTCTTAAACCGTAAAGAAACAGTTTGGGCAGGTAACATCCTTATGGCACAGTATATTCCTGAGGTTGTTAAAGAGGTTGCTAAGCGCCGTATATTCAATGCTACAAGCATTGGCGCTAAAACCATCGTTACTGCCAGTGTTGGCGAATATGCCGCTTTAAAATCGGTTGAGCAAGCTGATGTTGAAATTTTATCTATCGATGATTTAATTTTAGGTTAAGGGTGAAAAAATATGTTAGTTTCTTTAAATCATGTTATAGATAGGGCCGAAAAAGGCGAATTTTGTATCCCTGCTTTTAATGTTTATAATATGGAAAGCGCAATGGGTGTAATTAAAGCCGCCGAAGAGACAGGCGCACCTATCATAATGCAGGTTTACCCCCGTCTTATGAAGGAGGAAACAGGTTATTACCTCTCCCCCGTTATCCTTGCCGCCGCTAAAAGAGCCAGTGTTCCTGTTTGTTTCCATCTTGACCACGGTCCGAGTGAGCTTGAAACAACCCGTTCTTTACGCTATGGTGCTACAGGCATTATGCTTGACGGTTCTACATTACCATTTGAAGAAAACATCGCTTTAACAAAGCGTGTTGTTGATACCTGCGCACATGTTGGCGTTCAGGTAGAAGGAGAGCTTGGACACGTTGGCACAACCGCAGACAGTGAAATGGATGAATTTACCACACCTGCCGATGCTAAAAGATTTGTTGAAGAAACAGGTGTACTTTGCTTGGCAGTTGCAGTTGGTACTGCACACGGCAAATACTCCAAGCCACCAAAGCTTGATATTGAGCGTATAAAAGCAATTCGCGAAGCTACAAACAATGCGGCTCTCGTGCTCCACGGCGGTTCCGGTGTACCTGATGAAGAAATCAAAAAGGCAGTAAAAGCCGGTATTCGCAAAATGAACTTTGCTACCGATATTTGCTACTCCTTCCTTGATTGCTGTCTTGAAGAGTTGCAAAAACCCGACCGTGCTATTGCTATTGATAACTTTATGAAAAAGCCCATTGAAGCTGTTAAAGAATTTTGCATCACAAGAATCAAGCTTGTAGGTGCTGACGGAAAGGCGTTATAATATGAGTAAGATAGTTGGTATCGGCGCTTGTGTTATGGATACGCTTATCAATGTGCCGTACTACCCAAAAGAAGATACAAAACTTAGAGCTACCGGCAGTAAACCTGCCGGCGGCGGTCCTGTTGCAACGGGTATTGTTGCCGCGCAAAAGCTTGGTGAAGATACCGCATATATCGGTGTGTTATCTGATGATAACGGCGGAACTTTTCTTAAAAAAGATTTTGAAAAATACGGCGTTAATACCGATTTAATCAATATTATCTCGGGATATCGCTCTTTTACATCGGTTATTTGGCTTAGTGCTGATACAACTAGCCGCACCTGTGTTTTTGACAAAGGTGATTTGCCGCCGCTTAAACTCGATGAAAAGCAGATTTCTGCCATAAAAAATGCCGAGCTTTTGATGGTTGACGGCAACGAAATGGATGCAGCGGTAGAAGCCGCTAAAATAGCCCGTGAAAACGGTGTTAAGGTGCTTTACGACTGCGGAGGACTTTATGAAGGTGTTGCAAGGTTACTGGCTTTAACCGACATTATGATTCCTTCTGAGGAATTTGCATTGGGCCACACTGGTTGCACCACAGCCGAAGATGCCGCTAAAAAGCTCTACGAGTTATATAAGCCCGAAGTTATTGTTATAACACAGGGTAAACGCGGTGGCATACTGTTTGATGGCAAAGATATAATCTCCTACCCCATTTATCCTGCCGAGGTTGTTGATTCTAACGGCTCAGGCGATGTATTCCACGGTGCTTTTGCCGCGGCGGTTATTAAGGGTTACGATTACGAGAAATGTTGTCATTTCAGCAGTGCGGTATCGGGTCTTAAATGTACCGGTGTAGGTGCGAGAGAAAGCGTTCCTGACTTTGAAACCGTTAAAAAATACATGAAGGAGAACGGCTATGAATTATAAAAAATCTTATAAAAGCAGTATTGGCTACACACCTATTTCAAAAATTGGTGAAAGTACCCTTAAAAAGCTTGAGTTTGGTATTATAGAGCTTGATGCAGGTGGTAGTTTGGATTTTGAAACTGCCGATAAAGAAACTGCATTTATTATGCTTGAAGGTCATTGTAATGTTACATTTGGCGATACCAAATGGGAGAACATCGGTAACCGCAGTAATGTTTTTGAAAACCGCAGGGCAGAATCATTTTATATGCCGCGCGATATGAAGCTTACCATTACCGCAATCGACCGCATTAAAATTGCCGTTTGTGCTACTCCCGTTAGCGAAAAGACCGAACCGCAGGTTCTTCGTGAAGACCGTGTTGTTTTAAAAATGCTTGGTGAGGTTCCTTTCCAGAGAGAAACAAGTTTCCTTATTGATGGCACCACAAATGCTAAGGTACTTACAATCGGTGAAGGTTATTGCACCGAAGGCAACTGGGCAGGTTTCCCCCCGCACAAGCATGATGTAGACAATATGCCTACTGAGTGCATTGCCGAAGAAATTTATTATTTCCTCTTTGACCCCAAACAGGGCTTTGCAGTACAATGCTTATACACTTCTGACGGCAGAATTGATGAAGCATACAGAGTTAAGTACGATGAGTTGGTAGAATTCCCCGAGGGTTACCACACAACAGTAGCAACCCCCGGTTATCAGACATACTTCTTGTGGCTTATGGCAGGCGATTACCAAGGATTTAACCGCAGTAACGACCCTGACCACGATTGGATTGCCAATAAATAAAATTAGCGATAAAGCCCTTTAATTAGGGTTTTATCGCATTTTCTCTATATTAAATTAAGCGAGGTAAGACAAATGTTATTAGATAAATTAAGACTTTCAAATACAAATATGCACATTTTTGATACCAGTTCTCCCCAATTTAAAGAGTATGGCGTTAAAATCGGTGATATTGATACCGATGAAATCGTTAAGGTTGGCGAAACCTTTAAAATGCCCGAAAGCGGTACCGTTTACGAGCCGTCCACCCCTAAATTTGAAGAATTAAAAATAGCTGCCGAGATTACCGATAAATACTTTGGTCAACTTCCCGCCCAAATCGGTTATTGCTATGGTTATAACAGCACCTTAAATGCTCTTGAATGGCATACTGCAAGTGAAATTAATATTGCTGTTACCGATATGCTTCTCATTTTGGGTAAAAGAAGCGATTTGGAAGATAACAAAATGAAATCTACCGATACCAAGTCTTTCTTGGTTAAGAAGGGTGAAATAGTTGAGATTTTTGCAACCTCTTTACATTACTGCCCTTGCCAAGTAAGTGATGACGGCTTCAGAAGCGTTGTAGTTTTGCCGCTCGGCACTAATACAGCTCTTGATAAAGAGCCCGAAGATAAGCTTTTATTTGCTAAAAATAAATGGTTGATAGCTCACGAAGATAACGCCGCTTTAATCGAAAAAGGTGCAGTAGCAGGTATCAGCGGTGAGAACTTTAAAGTTAAATATTAATTTTAGGTGATAGATTTGAAATACTTATTAGGTATTGACTTTGGCGGCGGTGCTTCAAAAGCAACGCTTATTGACACTTTCGGTAATATTATTGCTGAAAACACTACCGAGTACCCAACACTCTATCCTGAACCTAATTCTTGCGAACAGTCGCCCGGTGACTGGATTGATGCACTTTGCGTTAACACTCGCGCGATTATAGAAAAATCAGGTATAGATTCGGCAGATATATTGTGTGTTGCTGTTGATTCGGCAACGCACACTTCCCTTGTGTGTGACAGCGATTTTAAACCTCTTAGAAACGCTGTACATTGGACCGACACTCGCTCTCGCAAGGAAGCTGATGAGTTGCGAAACGAATTTGGGGAAATTATATTTAAAAAGACATACCATAAACCCGATACAATATGGACATTGCCACAACTGCTCTATCTCAAAAATAGTGAATCGGAGCTGTGGGAAAAGGTGCGATACATATTCTTTGAAAAGGATTATATCCGTTATTTTTTAACGGGAGTATTTTGTACCGACTATATTGAAGCCGAAGGTTCGATGCTGTTTAATATGAACGATATGAAATGGGATAACGAGCTTTTGGATATGGTAGGTCTTAATGCCGAAATGCTCCCCCCCGTAGTAAAACCCACCGATATTATCGGTAACGTTACCGAAACTGCAGCAAATAAAACAGGGCTTAATAAA
>JAZUSW010000017.1:0-5485 GCA_045606925.1 Acutalibacteraceae bacterium
TAACCATACAGGCAGTTAAAACACCTACTGAAGAAATTGTCATCAATCGGTTAACCCAAACATTTTTACAACCCTCGCCGGTAAGGTAGCGAACACTATGTAATTTCATTATTCGAGACCTCCCGCATTATCAGCTACAATACGACCGCCATCAAGCATAATTACACGATGTCTGAAATCGCGAACTAAGTTATGGTCGTGCGTAACCATAAGAATTGTAGTGCCCTGCTGATTTATGGCACTGAGTAACGAAACAATTTCGTAAGACATATTGGGGTCAACGTTACCGGTTGGCTCATCGGCGATAATTAAATCGGGATTATTCACCAATGCTCGTGCGAGGCCAACGCGTTGTTGTTCGCCACCTGATAGCTCATTAGGCATTGAACGCGCCTTATCCCCGAGTCCTACCAAAGCTAAAACTCTGGCAACCTCTTTACGAATTTTTTTCTTCGGCTCACCCACAACATGCATTGCAAATGCTACATTATCAAAAACATTCATTGTTGGTATCAAACGGAAGTCCTGAAATACAATTCCCATCGTTCTACGAAGTGTGGGGATATGTTTTCTGCGCATTTTTGTAAGATTAAAGTTATTAACCGTAATGGTACCTGTATTTGCTTTTTCTTCACGCATAATAAGTTTCATAAAGGTACTCTTTCCGGCACCTGATGAACCTACAACGAAAACAAACTCACCACGGTTGATTTTAATATTAACATCGTTTAAGGCGTGTGTACCGTTTATATAGGTCTTTGATACGCCGTTAAACTCAATAATCGGTTTTTCCACTTTTTGAATCCCCAAATCCATTGGTTAGTTTCCTACTTTCAAAATTAATATTTAATCGGATTTGCTTTTAAATATTTGTTAACCATAAGCGCAATTTTAAAGATAATTGCGTGGTCAAACTCACGAAGGTCAAGACCGGTAATTTTTTTAATCTTTTCCAATCTATAAACCAAGGTGTTTCTGTGCAAGAAAAGTTTTCTTGATGTTTCGGAGACATTAAGATTATTTTCAAAGAATTTTTGAATAGTAAACAAAATTTCTCTATCCAAGCTCTCAATAGAGCCGCGTTTGAAAACTTCGCGCAAATATGTTTCGCAAAGTGTGGTGGGCAACTGATAAATAAGACGGGCAATACCCAAGTTATCGTGACTGATTATGGTCCTGTCATTATCGAAAACCTTACCCACCTCCAAAGCGGCTTGTGCTTCCTTAAACGATTTTGCCAAATCGCGTAAATTCTCAACAGTTGAGCCAATACCGATTACAACGTGGCAATAAAACTCACCTGAGAGTGTATCGGCAATAGAAGAAGCAAGATTTTCAATATCCTTTGAAGAAATATTGTTTTTAACCTCTTTAACAAGTGCTACATCATTTTCGTTAATGCTGATTACAAAGTCCTTATTTTTATCGGGGAAAAGATTTTGAACAACATCAAAAACAGATACCTCACTATTTTCAAGCATACGGATAAAAATAACACTGCGAGAAACATCACTGTCAAAGCAAAGTTCACGGGCTTTCAGATAAATATCGCCGGGCAAAATATTATCGAGAATAATGTTTTTAATAAAATTGCGTCTATCGTATTTTTCATCATAGTAAAATTTAATATTGGTAAGTGAAACGGCTAAAATTGAACAATACTTGTCCGCCAAAGCATCGTTTCCCGAAACAAAAACAAAATATTCTCCCACTTCGTTAGAACCGATTGCTTTAACGGTACAATCGTTAATTACAACAACATCATTACCGATTTCATCCTTAACGGCAGGGTCGGCAAAAAGGTCGCCGATTTTTTCTAACTCACTACACGCAATAATATTTAAGTTGCCATCAAAAACACCGATTGTTTTATCAACAGCACCGCGCATCTGATTTATAACGCTTTGAAATAATCTGTTTGCCAAAATGATTTCCTCCTCAATTACAAGTAATAATAACCCAAAATATATTTATATAAATATTCTACACTTTTTTGGTGTGTTTTTCAAGGGTTATTAACAAAAAAGTTACAAATTAATTACAAAAAGCCACCCGTCTTTACGGGTGGCTTAAAGCAATAATATTAGTTGGTAATTGTAAGCTCAGTATCCTTATCAAAAATGTGGATATTGTCAGCTTCAATAGCAATCTTAATTCTGTCACCGGGACGAGCAGTGTTAGAAGGAGCAACACGAGCGTTGATGTCCTGACCCTCAGAATTCATATAGAGATATGTTTCAGCACCCATAAGCTCGGTAACCTCTACATTTGCCTCTACAATGCTATCGGGATTAGCGGCAAGAATATCTTCTTCGTTATGAACATGCTCAGGACGGATACCCATAATAACATCTTTGCCGATGTAATCTTTCAAGCAATCATTTGCAGTTTTAGATGCGGGTAACTTAATCTTAAATTTAACACCTGCGCGTGTTTTTGTATCCTCAGAACCGTATTCAAGGAAATAGTCCTCACCTTCGTTAAGAACCTTACACTCAATAAAGTTCATCTGCGGTGAACCGATAAATCCGGCAACGAAAAGATTGCAGGGTTTAAGATATAGTTGCTGAGGAGTATCAACCTGTTGAATGAAACCGTTCTTCATAACAACGATACGAGTACCCATTGTCATAGCTTCGGTTTGGTCGTGAGTTACATAGATAAATGTTGTACCAAGACGCTGATGGAGCTTAGAAATCTCGGTACGCATTTGTGCACGAAGTTTAGCATCCAAGTTAGAGAGCGGTTCGTCAAGCAAGAATACCTTCGGCTCACGAACGATAGCACGACCGAGTGCCACACGCTGACGCTGACCACCGGACAATGCCTTAGGTTTACGCTCTAAAAGATGTTCAATATCAAGAATGCGGGCAGCTTCTTCAACACGACGCTTGATTTCGTCCTTTGAAACTTTACGCAATTTAAGACCAAATGCCATATTGTCAAAAACGGTCATATGCGGATAAAGAGCATAGTTTTGGAAAACCATTGCGATATCTCTATCCTTAGGTGCTACATCGTTTACAAGACGGTCACCAATATAAACTTCACCTTCCGAAATTTCTTCAAGACCGGCCACCATACGAAGTGTTGTAGATTTACCGCAACCTGAAGGACCTACAAGGATAATAAATTCTTTGTCTTTGATTTCAAGATTGAAATCGGATACTGCCACAACGCCACCGGGGTATTTTTTGTAGACATTGCGAAGTGATAAGCTTGCCATGAGATAGACCTCCTAAATGTTTTACATTATTTAACACATATATATTATACCAACTACTTTTTTAAAAAGCAACATTTAAAATGACCAATGTTGCAAAATACTATTTGTCTATAATAAACAAAATATGTAAATTATTCATACAGGAACAATTAAAATTTTGCTTTATATTTATATATCCTCGGGTAATATTTCGATGTACTCACCCACCGATAAATTATCGGGCAAGGGTAATTTTCCGATTCGCTCACGGTGCAACGCATTAACACCAAGTCCTAAAACACCCAGCATACGCTTTATTTGATGATATTTACCCTCAGTCAGTACAATTCTGACTGTATTATCGTTGATTATTTGCGCCACAGCACTTTTGCACACTGTGCCATCCGCCAGGACTATGCCTTTTATAAACCTATCCGAAAGGTCTTTTGGCGGGCAGGAATCAACGGTGGCTACATATGATTTTTCAATGTTGGATTTTGGTGAAATCACCTTATGAGCAAAGTCACCATCATTTGTGAGAATTAACAATCCCGTTGTATCCTTGTCCAATCTACCTACAGGAAAAAGTGAATAATGTGCATAATCCTCACCAACCAAATCAACGACTGTCTTCCTGTTTTTATCATTGGATGCCGACAAAATTCCCGATGGCTTATTAATTGCCAAATAAACAAATTTCTTATAAATTACAGGTGCACCGTTTACAGTAATACTAGCATCCAACGGATTTATATGAATATCCGACTGTTTAATAATTATGCCGTTAACGGTCACCCTATTATCCTTAATCAATCGTTTAATTTCGCTTCTGCTATACCTTGTGTTATCCGATAAAAACTTATCGAGCCGCACTGTTTTCATACCTTCCTCCGTTATCTGAGCGGTAACATTTCTCCGTTTAATTCGCTGCTTGATACATCGCCGCCGATTAATACACCATCACATAAAATAATGTTTATGTATAAATCTTTTCCATCGACCTTATATTTATAAACATTTGCCGTAAGACCGGAAAAGTTTTTTAAATCAAAACCGCCTTTTTGTTGTAATTTGTTATACTCAGTATACACATCATTAAATTTATTGGGTATAATTATTTGCTTATCTTCTACACTTTCGGGCAAAACAGTATATCCGAGTGAATCAATCAACTCCACCCTATCCTCGTTGGTTAAAATTTTATCGCCGATAGAAGAAGTCATATTAACAAACTCTAACAAAACCAAGAACAAAACCGAAAACGATAAAAAAACCGCTAATGCCGCCCTGCTTTTAATATTGATGCAAAAGACTTTCAAATAAATCACTCCACGCTAAAATATATGCGTGGAGTTAATTTTTATAACTATATAATAAGACAAACCGCCGAAGCCGATATGCCTTTCCCCTCGCCTGTAAATCCCAGACCCTCCTCTGTAGTGGCCTTTATATTTACAAAATCAACACCAATGCCGCAATCACCTGCAACATTTTCACGCATAACCTCAATATACGGTGCCATTTTGGGCTTTTGTGCAATTATTGTCGCATCAATATTGCCGATTTTATATCCTTTTTCGTTTAAAAGCTCTACAACTTTTCTTAAAAGAATACGGCTGTCAACATCCTTAAAATCGGGCGAAGTATCGGGAAAATGCTTACCGATATCACCAAGCGCCGCCGCACCAAGAAGAGCATCGGAAATTGCGTGAAGTAAAACATCGGCATCTGAATGTCCGAGAAGTCCGAGTTCAAAGGGAATTTCCACTCCGCCTATTATTAACCTTCTGCCGGGTACAAGTTTATGTACATCATAACCGCTACCTATCCGCATTATTTGTTTTCTCCCTTTTCTAAATAATATTCGGCAATTCCTATATCATCAGGTGTTGTAATTTTAATATTCTGATACTCACCGTCAACAATTTTTACAACAGCACCTGCCGCCTCTAAAATTGAAGCATCATCGGTAAAATTCGATACATTAACGGATTTTATTGCCTCGCGATATTTATGAACATTGATACCTTGCGGCGTTTGAACATTATAAAGCATATCTCTCGGGATAGTTTCTAAAACGGTATTTTTATCATCAACCCGTTTTATAGTATCCTTTACCTTAACCGCGCATATTACTGCATCAGCATCGGATAATGCACTGCAAACGCGGTCAATAATCTCTGCACTTACAAGCGGTCGCGCACCGTCGTGAATAAGCACAAATTCTTCATTATCGAGGCAATCAAGACCTTTTTTTACCGAATCCTGCCGTGTATTGCC
>JAZUSW010000018.1:0-5863 GCA_045606925.1 Acutalibacteraceae bacterium
ACCGCTATCGGTTTTATAGGCGGCAAGGAAGTGACCCGCGAAACACTTTATACAACGGGCAAACCCGTTGCTTTAAAGTTAGAACTTCAAAACGGTGAAGATATTGCCGCTAACGGCGAAGACCTTGCGGTAATACACTGCACCTGTGTTGATGAACAGGGAAGACACGTTCCCGATGCGGCGCCGTTTGTATCCTTTACAACAAATGGATTAGGATATGTGGCAGGTACCGGCTCGGATAATACCGACCATATAGTGCCATCGTGTCCCGACAGAAAAATGTATGCAGGTGTTGTTGCTGCGGCAATAAAACTCGGCGACCAAAAAGGAACTCTCCGCGTATATGCCAAGGCGGATGGATTAAAAACAGCAAGAATAGATATTGAGCTTAAATAAAACAAGACAGAACCGTTCGGTTAATACCGGGCGGTTTGTTTTATTTTGTGGTTTTGCGGTTATTAAGCGGCGAGTTTTGCATATATTTTACTTGTAATGCTAAACCGACAGTTTTTGTGCAGTATGTATACTATTTATCAACATTTGTCAAAAAAACTGCCAAATCTCATAAAAAATGGTTGACATTTTAAATAATATATGTTTTAATATATTTGTAAAAGCATTAGGTTTTTACGCCAATAGGCGTGGGAATAAATTTTATTTTTATCGCATAATAAGTGCGAGAAAAGAAGGAGGAAAACCCATGAAAAGAGCGCTATCCCTTATTTTAGCATTGGTACTGTGTATCGGTCTGTTTGCAGGTTGCGGCGGTACCGATAAAGGTTCGGTTTACTGGTTAAACTTTAAGCCCGAATCTGACGAGGTTCTTCAGGAAATTGCAAAAATGTATAAAGAAGAAACCGGAATTGATGTAAAGGTTGTTACAGCCGCTTCGGGCACATACAACCAGACATTGCTTGCTGAAATGGACAAAAAGGAAGCACCGACATTGTTTGTTATCGGCAATCAAAATGCGGTAAAAGATTGGAAAGACTATGCACTTAACCTTAAAGACACCGCTATCGCAAAAGAACTTAATACAGACGCCTATAACCTTTATGATGAAGACGGAAATCTTGTTTCCATCGGTTATTGCTATGAGTGCTACGGTATTATAGTTAATCCTAAACTCATCGAAGATGCCGGCTTTAAAATGGAAGACCTCAAAAACTTTGAAGGTTTAAAGAAGGTTGCAGAGAGTATACACGCCCGTGCAAAAGAGCTCGGATTTGATGCTTTCAGCGCTTCCGATATGGATGATTCTTCATCTTGGCGTTTCACAGGCCATATGGCTAACCTTGAATACTATTATGAATCTCGCGATGCAGGCGGCTGGAAAGCTTGTCCCGAAAGCATCAAGGGTACATATATGGGAAACTTCAAGAATCTTTATGACCTTTGCATTAACAACAGCACAGTTGCTCCTAACACATTGGCAACTGGCGGTCACGATGCTCAAAACGAGTTCAAGACCGGTAAAGCTGCTTTCTATGTAAACGGCTCTTGGGAATATTCAGCAGTTGCTGAAGCCGTTCCCGGCGCTACAATGATTCCTTACTACTGCGGTGTTGAAGGCGAAGAAAAAGCCGGTCTCAACTGCGGTACCGAAAACTGCTGGGCTATCAACTCCAAAGCTTCTAAGGCCGACCAACAAGCTACAATGGACTTTATGGTTTGGTGCGTAACCGACCCCGAAGCTTCACGCAAATTAGTTGATACATTCGGCGTTATGCCTTACAAAAAGGCGGCCGAGTCCACAAACGGCTTCCTTGCTGCTGCTAATAAGTACGCTGAAAACGGTTGCTATGTAATGGATTGGGCTACAAACTATCAACCCAATGTTGATGAATACCGCAAAGCTTTAGTAGCTGCTCTTAATGCTTACAATGCAGACCAGAGCGATGCTAACTGGGCAAAGGTTAAAACCGCTTTCGTTGACGGTTGGGCTGTTCAGTACAAAGCTGCTAACAAATAATTTTTAAAATTATTTAAACTTTACAGCGGGGCGGGCGAGAGATTCGCCCACCCCGTTTTTATGGTTAACAGTAAAGGGGATGAAAATTTGAAAAAGAAGTTAGGCGGCGGCAGCACCCTAAAAGGACCGCTTGCAAAATGGGGTTGGTTCTTTTTGGGACCCGTTTTAATAGCATTTGTGATTGGTTTTGTATGGCCGTTTATGCAGGGCATTTACCTGTCTTTTTGTGAGTTCAGATTGATTTCCAATGCAACACTTGTAGGTCTTAAAAACTACATAGAGGTTTTTAAGGACGAAAGCTTTTTGCATTCCTTTTGGTATACTGCGCTTTTTGCCATTGTAAGCCTGGTGCTTATAAATATTCTGGCATTTGCCGTGGCATATGCCTTAACGCAGGGTATCAAGGGCTCAAATCTTTTTAGAACGGTATTTTTTATGCCGAATCTTATCGGCGGTATTGTGCTTGGATACATATGGTCAATGATTTTTGACGGCATACTTTCAAAATTCAACACATCAATTCTTCTTGAATCAAAATGGGGCTTTTGGGGATTGATAATACTGCTTTGTTGGCAACAAATAGGTTATATGATGATAATTTATATTGCGGGTTTACAGGCGGTATCGGAAGATATGCTCGAAGCCGCAAGAATTGATGGCGCCAACTCTTCCCAAGCGCTTTTCCGTGTAATTATACCTAATGTTATGCCTTCCATTACAATTTGTACCTTCTTATCTCTTACCAACGGTTTTAAGCTGTTTGACCAAAACCTTGCATTAACCGCAGGTCAACCCTATATTATTCAAGAGGGTGGTACGGTTATTAAAACAACCGAAATGTTGGCACTTAATATATACAGCACCTTCTACGGACAGGGTGCATCCTCTCAGGGTATAGCACAAGCAAAGGCAGTTATATTCTTTGTTTTGGTGGCAGGACTTGGGCTTATGCAACTTGCCGTAACGCGTAAACGGGAGGTGCAACAGTAATGAAAAAGAGAACACTTTGCCGTGTAAACGGTAAAACTGTGCTAACCGTGCTTTTCAGCGCTATAAGTATCATTTATATAATGCCTGTATTGGCGGTGTTGCTAAACTCGTTTAAATTAAACACCTTTGTAAAAACCAATACCTTTGATTTGCCTGATGCTGAGAGTTTTGCGGGTTTTGCAAACTTTATAAAGGGTATGACTTTTGGAAATTACCCCTTTGCAAACAGTGTTTTATATAGTATAATAATAACTGTGCTGTCAACGGCACTAATACTTTTGTTTACTTCTATGGCGGCTTGGTATATTGCGCGTCGCGATTCTACAATATGCAAGGCGGTATACTATCTGTGTGTATTTTCAATGGTGGTTCCGTTCCAGATGGTTATGTTCCCGCTTTCAAAAACGGCGGACAAATTGGGGCTTAACTCTCCCTGGACAATACCTGTTGTATATCTGGGCTTTGGTGCAGGTCTTGCAATATTTATGTTTACGGGATTTGTAAAAAGCATACCGCTTGAAATAGAAGAAGCCGCAGCGATTGATGGTTGCGGACCGGTACGCACATATTTTTCGGTGGTTATGCCGATGCTTTATCCTACAATGATTTCGGTAGGTATACTTGAAATTATGTGGGTATGGAACGACTATTTATTGCCTGTTTTGGTGCTTGATATAAACAAATACCGCACAATACCGATACATATTCAATATCTGAAAGGTAGTTACGGTACGGTAGATTTAGGCGCTACTATGGCACTTATTTTGCTAAGTATAATACCTGTTATTATATTCTATCTTGCGTGTCAAAAATATATAATCAAGGGGGTAGCCGCAGGTGCTGTCAAAGGATAATTATATAAAGCGCTCAAGCGGTATCCTGATGCCGTTGTCGTCTTTACCGTCTCCTTACGGTATCGGAACATTGGGCAAGGCATCTTTTGAATTTATAGACTTTTTAGCAAAAGCGGGTCAGGCGTGGTGGCAAATTTTACCGGTAGGACCTACGAGTTATGGGGACTCGCCCTATCAAAGCTTGTCGACATACGCAGGTAATCCGTATCTTATAGACCTGGATATTTTAAAGGCGGACGGGCTTTTAACCGCCGAAGAAATAGAATCAGTGTATTGGGGAGATACCTTACAGCGCGTTGATTACGGGGCGTTATATAACGGCCGTTTTACGCTTCTAAAAAAAGCGTATGAGCGCGGCAGGGCAAAAAACAGGGAAGAGCAGGATGCATTTCAAAGCGATAATAGTGACTGGTTGCCCGATTATGCGCTTTTTATGGCGCTTAAACGCCATTTTGATATGCGTTCTTGGACCGATTGGCCCGACAGGGATGTACGCCTTAGAAAACCCGAGGCGCTAAAAAAATACCGAGAACAGTTGAAAGAGGATATAGAACTGTTCACATATATACAGTTTCTATTCTTTAAACAATGGACGGAGGTGCGCCGCTATGCGCACGAAAAGGGCGTTGGCATAATAGGGGACATACCTATTTATGTGGCGCTTGATTCGGTGGATGTGTGGGCGTCCCCTGAAAGCTTTATGCTTGATAAAGACGGATATCCAGAAGAAGTTGCGGGTGTACCGCCCGATTACTTTACTGCAGAGGGACAGCTTTGGGGCAATCCGCTTTATAACTATAAAGCAATGAAGGAAGACGGTTTTAGTTGGTGGATACGCCGTATTGGTGGCGCATCAAAAATATATGATGTTATACGCATTGACCATTTTCGCGGTTTTGAAAGCTTTTGGGCAGTTCCCTTTGGCGAAAAAACAGCAATAAACGGTCATTGGGTAAAGGGACCGGGTATGGACCTTATCGGCATACTCAAAGAGCGATTCCCAAATATTAGTTTTATAGCCGAAGATTTGGGATACCCATCCCCCGAGGTTGTGAAATTATTGGAAGATTCGGGATTCCCCGGTATGAAGGTTTTGGAATTTGCTTTTGATTCAAGAGATTCCAGTTGCTATTTGCCCCACGCATATATCGAAAACTGTGTATGCTATGCGGGTACCCACGATAACGATACGCTTAAAGGTTGGTTGGAAATTTTAAATGCCGATGATAAGAAAATGGCGATAGATTATCTGGGACTTAATAACCAAGAAGGGTATATCTGGGGGCTTATCCGCGGCGGTATGGGAAGTGTTGCACGGCTTTTTGTAGCGCAAATGCAGGACTATTTAGAACTGGATAACAGCGCCCGTATAAATACGCCCGGCAATCCTACGGGTAACTGGCAGTGGCGTATGTTACCTGATAAAGCAACCGATGAATTAGCCGCAAAAATTGCCCGAATGACCAAACTTTATAATAGATAAAAAAACACCGCAGTATAATGGGGGTTGTCCTTATCGGAGAATTTGAAATAGGGGGATGGGCTTGCCCTGTGCATTTGTATTACAAATGCGAAACTTGCAATAAATGCAGGGATGCCCTATAGTCTCCCTCCGAGAGGGAGGGGGACCACGAAGTGGTGGAAGGAGCCTGCGTGACTTTGAATTCAATTTAACTTCATTGTCACGCGCTCTCCCTCAGTCGCCTTCGGCGCCAGCTCCCTCCCGGAGGGAGCCTTCCTTCTCCCATTCTTCTACCTATATAAATAAAGTTCCCACAAACCGTAAACTTCGGTCTGTGGGAACTTTTTGTTGCTACATTTTCTCCGTTAAGGATAACACGCCAATTACTGCGGTGTTTTGCTGTTTTTAATTACATATCGTAAGAACTTTTTTGAAGTGTAAGAGCAAGGGCTTCTTCACCAAGATATTCTTTAACATCCATACCGAGATATTTACACAAGTCTACCATTTCAGCAACGGTACCCATATTTACATCGATGCCGTTCTCCAAACGGTCTTTATATGCAAATACTTCTTTTTCACCGT
>JAZUSW010000019.1:0-13692 GCA_045606925.1 Acutalibacteraceae bacterium
TAAAATAATGATTTATCTATCCTATCCCTCCCCGTGAGGGATAGGCGGCAATCAAAGGGTATAAATCCCGTTATTTATGCCTTTTGATTGCTGAGGTTAATCTTTAGCAAAGAGCAACCGTATTTACCCGGTTGCAAATCCAATTCGGTTTTTAGTCTGCATAAATCGAAGATGGGTAAAAAATATGACTGCAGACAAATAAAACTAAGGAGGCATACCTATATGTCAAAAATCAAAAAGGTCCTTTTAATAGGTACCGCCTATGTTTTAGTTGCCGCAATTGCTATCGGCGGCACTATAGCATACTTAACTTCAACCGATAGCGATGTAAATGTAATGACGCTCGGAGAGGTGTCAATCATTCAGCACGAAATGCAAAGAGCTGAAGGCGTTGCACATAATGCCGGTGAAGCCGGTAAAGGCAACGGCGTAAAGACAGGGGCACTTGTTCCGTTTGTTCAGAACCAAAAGTTATACCCCGCAACTTATACAGATAACACCGCCTATACCGCAGAGCAAAATGATTTGTTCTACTGGGGTGATTATGTATATTCAGGCACTGCAGGCAACGGTTTATGGAACGACAACAAACTTTCCAACGTACTGGATAAGATGGTGTTTGTTGAAAACAACGGTAAAAATGATTGCTATTTCCGTACATATATCGCATTTGAGTGTCCTGTAGGCATGGAATATAGTCAGGGTTATGATAAAGAATTTATGATGAATATCAATGGTTCCAGCACATGCTACAAGTGGGAAAACCTTGGCTACTACACCGTTGAAGGTACACGTTACTTAGTAATGGAAGCCACCTACCTTAAAGTTCTTAAACCCGGAGATACTTCTCATCCTTCTCTATTACAGGTGGTTATGACCCATAATGCAACCAATGAAGATATGGAACTTCTTGGCGACACATATGAAATTATTGTAATGTCACAAGCGGTGCAAGTTGCAGGATTTGATAATGCAGATCAGGCATTAAACCGCAACACAACTTATCCGTCTGAATTTGCGTTAGATATCGCTTTTGGTGAGCCAGAGGATGATGCCAATGATGATATGGTTGAAAATGTTGTAGAGTGGTTATTTCAAGCCGTTCAGCCAGATGAAGACACATGGGACGGCACTATAGATACCACTTGGTACAACGATACTGATACTGAGTTTATAATTGAAACCGCAGAACAGTTAGCGGGTTTTGCTAAGCTTGTTGATGAAGGCAAGACCTTTGAAGGAAAGACTATTAAGCTCGACAAGAACATTAATCTTGATAACAAACTCTTTGAACCTATCGGCTCCTACAGAAAAGATGCAGCTTTCAAGGGGACCTTCGATGGTCAGGATCATACCATCTCTAAACTCAGCCAAAACACATGGGAACTGGACAATGGCTACTACTACGGTGACCTCGGCCTTGGTTTATTTGGCTTAGTAGAAAATGCTACTGTTAAAAATCTTGTTATTGACGGCGCAAGCATCTCCGGTGAATCCGCTATCTGTGGCACTGTGGCAGCCTGTGCTTACGGTGAATGCACCTTTGATAAAATCACAGTGAAGAATTCACAGGTTAACGACTATCAGTATTACGCCGGCGGTATCGTTGGTTGGGCATCCGGCGACCACACCTACAAGAATATTAATATGGATGCTTCCACTACAATTGGCTCCCAGTGGGGAGACTTTGGTAATGCAAACGGCGGTATCATTGGCGGAATAGGCGGTAGTGCAGTTATTTTGATGGAAGATTGCACTGTCGCATGCCGTATTGATGCCACTAATGACGTAGTTTCCGCTTACCAGTGGTATAACTACCGTAACAGCGGTATGCTTATTGGCAGAGTACCTCAGACAGCAACAAATGGTGAAGTGCAAACTGTTGCCACTCCCAATAATGTCACCTGTAATAATGTAACCGTTATTTATGGCGATTGGGCAAATTACACCTATTGCGAGTTTGCAGGCACGGGCTATCCTTATGTTCGTGTTCAGGCAGGCGTTAGTGTTGATGCATATTCCAATGTTCGCTACGGTCATCCTACCGATTCGAACGGCAACACAGTTGTGGACGATAATCACGTACACAACGCGGGCGAGGCACATCATGAGCTTATTACTTTCGATCAGTTGTTCGGCGGTCCTGCAGATCATCGTTATTGCTACTACGGTATTTCCGAGTTTAATGGTGTAACCGTTAACTATAACAATAAATAATTCTTTTTTGTTCATGTATGCTGTCCTATCCTCTTCGTAGGATAGGCGGCAATCAAAGGACAAAAATGCTTCGCAGTTTTTGCCTTTTGATTGTTGTAAAACCATTTAATAACTAATAAGAAGTCTATCAAAACTTGGGAAATCAAAGGAAAGGGAAATTTATTAATGACTACTTATCAAGAGGCCGATATTTATATACTCATTGGAATAATAGCAGCCATTTTCGGCTTTTTATTACTGATTAAATTAGGATTTTTCATAAATAACTTCTCGCGTGAACTAAGCTATTTAAATGTAGAAATCAAACGCACGAATGGTTCTGAGCGTAAATACTGGCTACGCAAACGCAGACGACTCTGGCTTTCATTGATTCCGTTCGTTAAATATTAATTTAAGGAGGTAACTATATTGATTAAAAACAAGTTACTGCGAAGATTAGCTTTGCTCATATCACTAATTGTTTTGCTTACCTCTACTGTTAATACTACATTTGGATTTATTATTACTAAGACTGATAGTCTTATAAACACCTTTATTCCGTTTGAGAGTATCATCAATAATCTTGTGATAAACAAGAATGTAGAGCATCCTTTTGGGGATGAATATCTGATACCCGATAATATCAATTTTGATTTCAAGGTTGATTTGGGCTCACTTTACGCAAAAACAACTATAAAAACAACAAACGGTAATATAGTTACCGATAAAAACGGCTCATTTAATGTTTTGGTTACCCCTGGTAAACCGTTTGCGATTGAAGGCATTGATGCAGGTACAAAGGTTACCGTTACCGAAATACAAAAAAGCGACAGCGGCTTTACCGTTAAGACCGGTACTGCAACGATGCAAGGAATTGTGGCTGAAGACGGAAGTTTGAAATTTGACTATACCAATATATATTCCCCTGCAAGTGTAAATCCCGTAAATGTATTTGTATGTGGAAATAAAGTACTTGAAGGCCGTGATTGGCAAGAAGGTGATTCTTTCTCCTTTGTTTTAGAACAAAAAAGCGATAACACTTGGATGACTATCGGCACAAAAACCGTTTCATACAGCGCTGATAATTCTAATTTCAACCACTTTGATTTTACCGATACAGTACAGGCGCTAACCTTTGATAAGGTTGGTATATATAAATTCCGTATAACCGAAGTTATCGGAAATCTTGAAAATGTAGACTATGATAAAAGTATCAATACATTCGCTATATGCGTAACTGATACCGATATGGACGGTAAACTTGAAATTGGTACCGTGACCGCCGCGCAAAATGCAACCGTAAAAAATGAAAACGGAAATTATAATGTATCGGTAATATTTAACAATTCCTTTGTGCCCGCAATACCTGAGCCCGAAGACATTACCGTTGATATTACCGTTAATAAAACAGTTAAAAACATCGGCTCTTCCTCTATCAGCCCCGAGGGATTCAAGTTTGTGCTTGTAAACAATGAGACAAATGAAGAATTAGTATTAGAGTCAAACCGTAACGGTAAGGCAGTATTCTCACTACCGTTTAGCGTATCGGATGTCGGCAAGACCTATACCTATAAACTCTCAGAAATCAACGATGGGCGTAAAAATGTTTCTTATGACACCTCGGTTTACGAAATTTCGGTTACAGTTGCTCTTAGCGGACAAAATGAGTTGTCAGCCATCACAACCATTAACAATAACACCGTAGACGTTGTCACCGCAATATTTAATAACACCTATCGCACGACAACACCGCCTACCGGAGATAACAGTAATAATTTATTCTGGCTTTCTCTTATGATTATAAGCGGTACAGTGACTGCATGGCTTATTTTCCTTGAAAATAAATACAGAAAATCAAACAAAAACTAAATTATCAAGTATATATGCCTTTTCTATGCACTTATTGTTTTGGGAGATACCCTTTCTTTATGCAATATGGAGGATGGTTAGATGGATAAAAATTTAAAAAGCGAACGGTTTGAGGATTGTGTAATTTGTGGAACAAAAACTGATGTTGCTTTTTATACACCCGTTGACTTTCGGGAAAATTACATAGTAGGTTGCGGCCAATTGTGTAACAAATGTTATGATAATTTTATTGATGTAAACGAAAAGCAAAAAATGTTGTCGCATAATCAGCTGGTATACCTTTTGAAAAGAAGCAAGAATCAATAAATTTCCCCTGGTTGCAGGTAATAATAATAAATGAGTCACTATTTAAAAAAGCACCGAAAATTCGGTGCTTTTTGTTTTAATACTTCTCGGTGAACAAATGCTTGTCGCCCTTGTCGGCATCTCTGTAACCCACAATTTGCGCTAAATTCACATTGTGCATACTGCGAAAAACATTATCATCCATTTCGGGATTAAGTTTTCTTATTTCAGCGATTATTTTTTTAGTTTCTTTGCGTTTGGAAAGCTCCTCGTTTTGCATTCCCGCCTCGGTAAATTTACAGGCACAAGCTAAAAATTCAAGTCCGTTATATTTTGCCCACGATATAATATCGCGTTCCTTTACCTTGTAAAGCGGGCGTATAAGCTCCATCCCTTTAAAATTTGTACTGTGAAGCTTCGGCAGCATTGTCTTAATTTCGCTTGAATACATCATACTCATAAGCAATGTTTCTATAGCATCATCAAAATGATGCCCTAATGCTATTTTATTGCAGCCGAGCTTCTTCGCCTCGTTATAAAGATATCCGCGGCGCATTCTGGCACACAAATAACACGGCGAATTATCCACCTCGGTTACGACATCAAAAATATTGCTATCAAAAATATGAATCGGTATGTTCATTAGTTTTGCATTATGTTCTATCAGTTCCCTGTTTTCTTTTTTATAACCGGGGTCCATAACAATAAATTCGAGCGTAAACGGAATCTCACTGTGTCGGCAAAGTTCTTGCATACATTTAGCGAGTAATACCGAATCCTTGCCGCCCGAAATACAAACGGCAATTTTGTCGTTCTCACTTATTAACTCATATTCCTTAACCGCGCCGACAAAATTGTTCCAAATGCTTTTGCGGTATTTTTTTATAATACTTCTTTCAATTTCTATATACTTTCCCATAATACTCCCAAACAAAAAAAGCGTTGCACCTATATTATAGATGCAACGCTTTAATTTTTCAAGTATTAAGCCGCTTTTGCTGTTTTTTTGGTTGTGATAAGTTTGATTACAAATACGGTAAGCACCATACTTACAACACCTATACCCAAGCAAATTGCTGCATTTTGGATAAACGGAGCGATAATAAAGTTTATAAACGATACTGCCGCCACGGTTATAGCATACGGTAACTGTGTTGAAACGTGATTTAAGTGATTGCACTGTGCACCGGCTGAAGACATAATGGTTGTATCCGAAATCGGTGAGCAATGGTCACCGCAAACAGCACCAGCAAGACAAGCCGACATACCGATAATCATAAGAGTATGATTGTCTGGGAAAATGGCTGTAACAATCGGGATAAGTATACCGAAAGTACCCCAAGATGTACCCGTTGCAAAAGCAAGAATACAAGCCACGATGAAAATAATTGCAGGCAAAAGCTTATCAAGACCTGCCGCAGCGTTTTCCATAAGCTGTGCTACAAATACCTTTGCGCCGAGTGTGCTTGTCATATTTTTAAGTGCAGTAGCCATTGTAAGAATCAAAATAGCGGGTACCATTGCCTTAAATCCGGCAGGAATACAATCCATTGCTGCCTTAAAGTTAACAACACGGCGAAGTATAAAGTAAACAATCGCGATAAGCACCGCTACAAAAGCGCCCCACGGCAAACCAACGGTCGAATCGGTATTAGAGAAAGCATCAATAAAATTAAGTCCCGCAAAGCTATTGCCGTTACCGTTGTAAACCAACGCCGCAATACAAACAGCGATAAGAATAAGTACGGGCAACACAAGGTCAATAATCTTGCCTTTGGGATTTTCTTCAACGGTCTCTTCCTTGGCAATATCATCCTTACCGCTTGTGAATAAATCACCGTTTGCGGCGTTTGTTTCATGAAGCTTCATCGGACCGTAGTCGAACTTCATAAGGGTAATTGTGATGATAAATACAAGTGTAAGTAATGAATAGAAGTTATACGGAATTGCTTCTATAAAGAGTTTAAGTCCCTCTCCCTCGGGAGCATAGCCCGAAACGGCAGCAGCCCAGGAAGAAATCGGTGCTATCATACAAATAGGAGCCGCAGTAGCATCAATTAAAAATGCCAGTTTTGCGCGAGATATACGGTTAGCATCGGTTACGGGACGCATAACCGCACCAACTGTCAGGCAGTTAAAGTAGTCATCAATAAAAATAAGTACGCCGAGCACAAATGTAGCAAGAGAAGCGCCTACTTTTGTGTGAATGTGCTTTTGGGCCCAACGGCCAAATGCCGCCGAACCGCCCGACTTATTAAGTAAAGCTACGAGTACGCCGAGAAGTACCAGGAATATAAATATACCTGCTGTGCCCGAAACGGCATCAATAAAGCCGACATTTGTAACATTATCAAGTGTTTTTGTTATGCTGAAGTTAGCCGAAAACAAGCCGCCCACTAATATACCTATGAATAAAGAAGAATAAACCTCTTTGGTTATAAGTGCCAAAACAATGGCTATAATCGGAGGTACAAGTGCCCAGAACGAAGCAAAAAAAGGAATTTCCTTTCTTACCGTTTCGAGCGCGGTTGCAGAGTTTGCCGCAAAATTTTCATCCGCATTGCTGTTGTCGGTGTAAGCATCCAAATACTCTACTGCCGTGTCATAATCGGTATAATCTACCGCCTCGGCCTCGGTAGCCGAAGCTGAGAATGCAAACATCGTCAGCGACAATATGAGTACGAATACTACTGTTAAAATTTTCATGGTCTTTGTCATCAAAGTTCCCCACCTTTCGACAAAATTTTACCACATTACCAAAGCAGAGTCAACAATATTTTGGGTTGACATGTATATTATTGTATCATAAATATTAAACGTTAGGACTCATATTTTAACCTTTACGCTATATATTCGGTGTTTACATGCTCTGTTACCGCCTTTTTTTCGGTCAACCGCGACAAATAGGTTGCAAAAAACGCAAAAATATAGTATTATTTATATATCTTTTGGGAAATGAGGAAATAAAATATGGCATTCAGAGCAGACGGCAAAAGGGTAAAAAATGCGGACCCTATGTATACCGTAGCCCCCTTTATTATGGATAAGCGTTATGATTCTATGAATATGATAGAACTTGACATTCCTACCGAACCTATACAAAAATACATAAACCAAAAGCGCAAAGAAGGCATCACAATAAGCCATATGGCAGTTATTCTTGCAGCGTATGTGAGAACTATGGGTGAATTTCCGTCACTCAACCGCTTTATTGTGAACAAGCGCATTTATGCGCGTAATGAAATTGCCGTTGGTATGGTTGTTTTGCAGCAAGGCAAAATGGATAACGGCACAATGTCCAAGATGTATTTTGATTATGAAAACACAATTTTTGATGTTAATAATATCATTAACGACTATGTAAACGAAAATCGCAATAACGGTAAAAATAACTCGACAGAAAAACTCATTAAGTTTTTATTAAGTCTCCCCGGTATTTTGCCTGTGGGTGTGGCTCTCTTTAAGTTTTTGGACCGCCACGGACTTCTCCCTAAGGCAATTATTGATGCGAGTCCCTTCCATACAAGCTTGGTTATTTCTAACTTAGCATCAATCCGTACAAATCATATTTTCCACCACGTTTACGAGTTTGGTACAACAGGTATTTTAATCACAATGGGTAACTCCCGCGAAATACCAAAGCGTATCGGCGGCGAGATTGTACACGAAAAATGCATTCCGCTTGGTATTGTTATGGATGAGCGTATATGCTCGGGCAGTTATTTTGCTTTGGCTTTTAGACGTATGAAAAAGTATTTAAGCAACCCTTCCCTTCTTGAAGCACCACCCGAAGTTTTGAATATCGAAGTTCCGCAAAAAAGAAAAAGTAAATACGCTAAAAACTAATAAAAACAGTCGGATTTCTCCGACTGTTTTTTTTACTTAATCTTTTTTAGGAGACAAGGGGACGGTTCTCTTGTGTTCCGTCTTCCTGTGTATGTATCATTCCCCTTGTCTCCTCCCTTGTCTCCTCATAAAATAGCAAATAGTTATAGTAATTAAGAAAATAACTAAAAAGTATAGTATACAGATTAATGTAACAGTAGCTCTTAAAAAATTTAATATGAAAAAAACAGCCAATAAAACTATCGCGATACGCACTATAATCGTGTATAATTTATACTTTAAAAATACACTGACAAGTATTCCTAAAATTACAGCAATAATAGAAATAAATATAGATGTATCATTTCCATTAATACCATTAATGAATATTTGCCAAAGATATAAAAATATACCTATAAATTTAATCATTTCCTCGCATCTCCAGACGGTAAATATTGAATAACTTCAGTTTTAGAAGAAGACAGGGGACGGTTCTAGAAAACACAAGGGGACGGTTCTATGTGTGCTAAAATTTTCTAACAACATTGAAACCTGTCCCTGTTAATCTGCTGATTTGCCTTATCGACAAACCTTTTTCCCTCAAAACTTTTAAGTATTTATCTCGCAATTTAGTATTAAGATTTTGAAATTCGGATACATTTTTGTGTCAACACACAGAACCGTCCCCTGTGTTCCCCTGCTTAGTTATACTCGTTCAAGGCATACTCTTTTAATTTATATAATTGTTCACTATATTCCAGTTTATAACTTGTATTGTAATAGCTCTTATTCAGTTTATCGGAATATTTTGTAACGGTTTTTCTCTTTGTCAACAAAGCAAAATTATCATAGAATTGTATATCAAAGCTCTCAGAAAAAACTTCCAGGATGCATTTGTCTTTTTCACGAACCAAGAAGAATTTTTCAGAAATTTCTTTTTCGAGACACAAAGAACTTAGTCGTAAATTCTCACTATTTACAGTTTGAACATTAGGGTTTATGCTATCTAACAACGAATCTATCAAATCATCCACTTCGGTATTCGTTTGGGGCAATTCAGACACAATATTATTATCGCCATCCACAAATAATATAGACTTTTCCGTTAAGGTAACTTCTTTTTTGGACATCTTTATGCAAAAGCACAATGCTTTTTTTGACTCTATTATTTTTCCGTTGAATTCTGCATTTTTTCTATTCAACCAACTATCTGCAATCACAACCTCTTGAACATCTTCTCTTTGAGTGACTCCGTAAATATATATCATATCACCAACGGACGTACAATGGATGCTACTGCCGTTTTTTTTGAAGGGAAATACACTATAGTCGTCTCTAACCCATAATAAATCTTTTTTAGCAGAGTAAACATCCTCATCTTCGCAAAAACGAACATAGAAATTTTCATCCCGAAATTCATATAATACTTCGCTTGGATATTTATCCCATGAATCGACTGCACTTTTTTCAGAGAAATAAACTCCCTTAATTAAATCTTCATAGGCATTTCTTGTGGTGTAGAAATAAATAGATACTATAAAAACCAAAATAAAAACAAAAATTGGAATTAAAATTTTTTTACTTTTTTTCATAAAGACCTCCCGATTTATTGCATTATACTAAATTTATGGCGCCCCATTCTCCACGCAAATAAGGTTCTCCATAAACCTGATTACCTGTTGTGGTATTGTAATTATAAGCATTAATATATCTGAAACACAAGGGGACGGTTCTGTTGTGTCTCTTTACCGTTTTTAGCTCTTTTTGTCAACACAAGAGAACCGTCCCCTTGTGTCTTGCTTGTGTCTTGCTTGTGTTCCGTCTTCCTGAAAATATTAGCAACATTATATTTTTTTGAAATGACAAAATTATATATGGAACCTAAGGATAGGAAAATCCATATGCTCGCAAGCGCCCATAATATAAATCCTAAACCTAAATCAAAAGTTTTTGAAAAAACTCGCGATAATAAAAACGCAACACACCCAGTTAAAGAAACCGGCAAAAATATCGCACTCTTTCCTTTGTTTTTCTTATCCATTTTTTTCTGGGCTTGTTTAATTGTCATCACTTTCAAATCATTTAAAAACTGGTGCTTTTTAAATATACCAACCATGGCAAGTAGAATAAAAAATAATAGAACTGCAATATGCCATATTGTAAAATTTTCGTTTTCTAATATTGAAAATTTATTTGATCCGTATATCAATTTTATAGATGTAACCATTGTAACAACTGTGGTATAATAATACACTTGCACCGGATTTTTGGCGAATGCTAACCAAATAGCAAAAATAAATATAGAACCTATAAAACTTAAAACAACTAATATTTCTATGTATGTTTTAGTTAAAACTTCAAGGGTAAAACCACCTATAACAATAAAAATCGTTGAGAAAAAATCAAACCAAAATACGATTTTCATCAGTGATTTATCTATCTCTTTTTCTATATTTAAAAAAGCCAATATTTTCTCATCAGTCATACTAATTATTCTCCACTATATCATCAAGAAAACACAAGGGGACGGTTCTCTTGTGTTCCTATAGTTTTCTGACAACACTAAAACTCACCCTTATTTCCTTATATAAACATAATACCCCTATGAGATTTTCTCATAGGGGTATTCAGCGTTATTATTAGGGAACGTACGCTCCCCTACTTAAATTTTCTCTGCATTTATTTTACCATATTTTTGCAGTCAAGTCAACTTAAATCATACGCTAAAATTCTATATATTTCGGTTGTTTATATTCGATAAGAAAAACGCTACAATCAAAGCATATCAACCGGTGCTTTTTTGTTGACAAAGAAAATCAATTATTATATAATAACTGTGTATGTAACTATATTTTATATAAGGGATGTATTTATAATGGAATGGATGTCACTTAACACTTTAAGAGAAAAATATCTCTCGTTTTTTGAATCAAAAGGTCATTTACGCTTAGGTTCCTTTTCCTTGGTACCCCAGGGCGATAAATCGCTTTTACTTATAAACTCGGGTATGGCACCGATGAAGAAATATTTTACGGGTGAGGTTACTCCCCCGCGCAATCGCGTTACCACCTGTCAAAAATGCATCCGCACGCCCGACCTTGAGCGTGTTGGTCACACTGCCCGCCACGGCACATATTTTGAGATGCTCGGTAACTTCTCTTTTGGCGATTATTTTAAGGAAGAAGCAATAACTTGGGCTTGGGAATTTTTGACCGAGGTTTTGGAAATACCGTCCGAGCTTTTATGGCCCTCTATATATGAAAGTGATGATGAGGCATACACTATCTGGAAGGACAAAATCGGTGTTAATCCCGAGCATATAGTTCGCCTTGGCAAAGCCGATAACTTCTGGGAACACGGAACAGGTCCCTGCGGTCCTTGCAGCGAAATTTACTTTGACCGCGGCGAAAAGTACGGCTGCGGAAGTCCCGACTGTAAGCCGGGATGCGACTGCGACAGATATATGGAAATTTGGAACAACGTTTTCTCGCAGTTTAATAATATGGGCGACGGCACATATACCGAGCTTGAACATAAAAATATTGATACGGGTATGGGGCTTGAGCGCCTTGCCTGTGTTATGCAGAATGTTGACAATATGTTTGAGGTTGACACCATCCGCAATATAATCAACAAGGTATGCGAAATTTCGGGCAAAGAATACGGCAAGGATGCCGCTACCGATATTTCCATCCGCGCTATTACCGACCACGCAAGAGCCGCCACATTTATGATTAGTGACGGTATTATTCCTTCTAACGAGGGCCGCGGTTATGTATTGCGCCGAATTATCCGTAGAGCTGTAAGACACGGTAAGCTTATCGGCATTTCGCGCCCCTTCTTTATGGAGCTTTGCGATACAGTTATTAACGAGAATAAATCCGGCTATCCTGAGCTTATCGAGAAAAAAGAGCTTATTGCCAAGGTAATAATAAATGAGGAAAGCGCGTTCAACAAGACCATCGACCAAGGCCTTAGTATGCTTGAGGATTTAACCAAAAACGGCGCTACACTCTCAGGTGCTGATGCATTTAAGCTCTATGACACTTATGGTTTCCCGATTGATTTAACCAAAGATATCTTGTCCGAAAAGGGTATGTCACTTGATGAGGATGAGTTTAAAAAGCTTATGAACGAGCAGCGCGAAAAAGCGCGTAATGCAAGAAAAGCCAGCGATGGTGAAAGTTGGAAGAGTGACGGCATTTCTTTCGAAAATATCGCCGCCACCGAATTTGTCGGCTATACCCAAAACACCGTTAATGCAACCATACTTGATATTGTTGTAAACGGCGAACACGTTGTGGCCGCAGCCAAAGACGACAACGCCGTTATCGTGCTTGATACCACACCTTTCTATGCCGAATCGGGCGGTCAGGTTGGTGATACAGGTATTATTAGCGGAGATAACTTTAAAGCCGCAGTTATTGATACCAAAAAGACACCTGACGGCATTTTTACACATTTTGTTAAGATAACACAGGGTACTGTTTGCCAAAACGATAAAATTATTGCCGAAATTGATACAACTCGCCGTGCGGCAATACGCCGCAGTCATACCGCGGCACACCTTTTACAAGCCGCTTTGCGAGAAGTTTTAGGTTCCCACGTTGAGCAGGCAGGCAGTATGGTAAGCGATACCGTTACCCGTTTTGACTTTACACATTTTTCTTCCCTTACAGCCGAAGAGATTGCCAAGGTTGAAGAAATAGTAAACGCCAATATTTTTGACGCCATCCCTGTTGAAAACCGCGAAATGCCGATAGAAGAAGCTAAAAAGCTTGGTGCTATGGCGCTCTTTGGCGAAAAATACGGTGATACCGTACGCGTAGTTAAAGCCGCCGATAAATCGGTTGAATTTTGCGGCGGTACACATGTTGATAATACCGGCAAAATCGGTATGTTTAAAATCATTTCGGAATCAAGCGTTGCCGCAGGTGTACGCCGTATAGAAGCGGTTACCGGCTTTAATGTGTTGAAGCTAATAAATGACAAGCAAACACTTATCAATGATACCGCCGCCGCATTTAAAATCGGCAACAGCACCGAAATCTGTGCAAAAGCCGCACAAACAATGGCAGAACTTAAAAATAAAGATAAAATCATTGAGCAATTAGAGGCAAAACTCGCCTTTGGCAAACTTGATGAGATTCTTAAAAGCAAACAAACTGTAGGTGCTATTGATGTTATAACCTACGCATTGGAAAATTCTTCGGCTGATGAAATTCGTTCAATTTGCGAAAAGGTTAAAGGCGAAAATGATAATGCCGTTATTGTTTTAGCGGCCGTCACACCCAAAAAGCTAACATTTTGCGCCGCAGTCGGCAAAACGGCAGTTGCCTGTGGCATAAAAGCAGGTGAAATTGTCAGCGGTGCTGCAAAACTTACAGGCGGTAATGGCGGCGGTCGCCCTGATATCGCTATGGCAGGCGGCAAGGACTCCACAAAAGTAAATGATGCACTTGCCTTTGTTAGCGCATTTATCAAAGAAAAAGTAGGTGGCTAAATGAAAGACTGTTT
>JAZUSW010000020.1:0-3096 GCA_045606925.1 Acutalibacteraceae bacterium
GGTGGCGGAAGACTTGCCGAGCTTAAAGAACGCCTTACTTTACTTGAAAGTGCGGTCTTTATGCTTGGAAAGACCAAAAACGCCGAAACGAAAGAGATATCCAACCAGGATGCTCTATCCTTTGCGAATGAAATACTTGATTTATCAGCTCAAAAAAAGGCATTTCAGGACCAAATTATTGTCCTTAATACCGAGTATGACCGAATTAAAAAATTAGGTCAGCTTGACCCTCACAGTTTTAAAGATTTATCACAAAACGGCGTTGATATCTCCATTTACGAAATGCCAACTGCCGAATACGCAAAGTTGGGCGATAATTTAAAAACCGTAAAATTAAGTGGCAATAAAAATACCGTGATTTTCTTACTGTGCAAATCAGGATTAGAAAAAGCAGATATAACGCCCCTGAATGAATATTTGTTTGAGTTGCCCGAAATATCCACCGCCGAGATTTTACAAGAAACCGAAAAACTCGGCAGCGATATAAAGCTAATCGATGAAAAGATTGCATCATATGTTTGCTATGTTGACAGTATAAAAAATGCAATCAATATATGCAAAAAGGAAATTGAGTTCGAAACCTATGCAACGGGTATGGCAAACGAGAATTTATCTGAGATAAGCGGTGAAAATGTCTCGGTATCATATTTTAGCGGATATGTAGAAGCCGAAAATATCGACAAGCTAAAATCTGCCGCCAAAGACAATCGATGGGGACTTCTTGTTGAAGAGCCCACCGAAGAAGATAATGTTCCGACAAAGCTTAAAAACAATAAGTTTGTAAGTCTTATCTATCCCCTGACCGACTTTTTAGGTACCGTCCCCGGATACTTTGAATATGACATATCAGGATGGTTTTTATCGTTTATACTGATTTTCTTCGGTATAATTTTCGGAGATGGCGGATACGGTTTGTTAATTTGTGCAGTTGCCGCAATACCCATTATTAAGTCGCTCGTTTCAAAAAAGACGGTTTCGCCCACCTTTTTACTTGTAGGACTTTTTGGGTTATCCACTATTCTTTGGGGAACGCTTACCTGCACTTGGTTTGGTCTTTCCCCGGAAAATTTACCAATGTGGCTTAAAAACCTGTCTATTCCCGTTATTTCAAACGTATATGCCGATAAAATTTGGCATCCGTTTTGGACAGACGGTACCGTAGGATTGACAACGGCGCAAAATTTACAAATATTTTGTTTTTCCCTTGCCCTGCTGCAACTCACGGTAGCACATATAAAAGGTGCCATACGATATAAAAACTCTCTCAAAATATTGGGAGATATCGGTTCTATATTACAGCTTTTAGGAATTTACTATCTTGTTTTAAGTTTAGTTGTAAACCCCGATGTTTTCAGCTTCGGACTGGTAATAGCGGGAATCCCCGTAGGCACGGTTGCAATTGCACTCATTGCCATTGGTTTTATTATGAGTTTTGTATTTGCAAACTATGAAGGAAGTATCATTAAATCTATTCTTTCAAGTCTTACCAATATAGTTTCGGTATTACTTGGTGTCGTTAATGTATTTTCTGATATTGTTTCTTATATACGCCTCTGGGCTGTAGGACTTGCGGGTGCCGCAATTTCGGCAACTGTAAACGAATTGGCAGGACCTTTGCTTGGCAACTTTTTATTTATGGTGGTTGCCATTATTCTATTGGTATTCGGTCACGGACTTAATATGGTGCTCAACATTCTATCGGTTATCGTACACGGTATCCGACTAAATACTTTGGAATTTTCTTCGCACCTTGATATGTCCTGGAGCGGACATAAATTTGAACCGTTTAATGAATAAATTGTATATAAAAGGAGAATTATTATGAATTTAGGATTATTAGGTACAGCATTGGCTATGGGCATCGCGGCTATCGGTTCCGCTATCGGTATCGGTATTGCAGGTCCGGCATCAATCGGCGCATGGAAAAAGTGTTATATGAATAACAAAGCAGCACCCTTTATTCTTACCGTTTTTGCAGGTGCACCGCTTACTCAAACCCTTTACGGCTTCCTTTTGATGCAACAAATGAAGGCATCCACTGCCGACCCCGCTTTCTTGCTCGGTATTGGTATTGCTTCCGGTGTGGCTATGGCTTTCTCAGCCGTTTTTCAGGGAAAAGCAGGTGCCGCAGGTGCCGATGCATTGGCCGAAACCGGCAAAGGTTTCTCGCAGTACATTACTGTTGTTGGTCTTTGCGAAACCGTTGCTTTGTTTGCTCTCGTTTTCAGTATGGTGGCTTTGGGCTAAACCAATTATCAAAATTGAAAAAGAACCAAACCTTGGCGTGTTATCCTTAACGGAGAAAATGTAGCAACAAAAAGTTCCCACAGACCGAAGTTTACGGTTTGTGGGAACTTTATTTATATAGGCAGAAGAATGGGAGAAGGCGCCGAAGGTGACTGAGGGAGAGCGCGTGACAATAAAGTTAAGTTGAATTCAAAGTCACGCAGGCTCCTTCCACCACTTCGTGGTCCCCCCTCCCTCTCGGAGGGAGACTATACGGTTTGGTTCTTTTTTTTACACCCGTTCTTTTCGCCATTTACTTGGCGAAACTTTATATGAAGCGTGAAATACCTTTGAAAAATACAATGCATCACTGTATCCTACGCTGGCGGAAATCTCACCTATGCTCTTATCGGTATGTATCAGCAAATGACACGCAATATCAAGTCTGACATCGGTCAAATACTGAATAAGCGTATTTCCCGTAACACTATGGAATATCCGGCATAAATATTTAGGCGATAAACCAACTACATCCGACAAATGATTTATTGTTAAATTTTCGGAATAATGACTGCGTATGTATGAGCAAACTGTTTCGGCATAGCGCTGCGATTGTGATAGCGGCGTACTTTTCTCGGTCTCGTTTATGGCTAATAACTGATGCAACAGCCCTAAAAGATAGGTATGAGTATGTTGTATAGGCGTCAAAACTTCATTTGTTTCGGCACGAAAAACGCCGCTAAACGAATGTTTTAAAAAATCAAAAATGGATTTGTTTGAGGGATATTCAAAAATCTGGGTACGCGTAGACAACCCACAACGATAAAGCAAATTATGAACATCGGAACCCTCGAAATTTATCCAATAATG
>JAZUSW010000021.1:0-8940 GCA_045606925.1 Acutalibacteraceae bacterium
ATCAATTATATCAGCAACAAAATCTTGCTCATACAGTTCTTCAAGACTGACATCCATAACAATATTGGTTAAAAATACGGGTGAATTGATTGATGCACTGTATTTTTTTGCTATCTTTTGAATTATATCATACTGATTATAGTTACAGGTGATTCCATATGATACACAGTTGCGAAGTTCGTAAATTGTTGCCGAATCCAACACAGCAGCCGCCGCCGATGAATAAGCACGGACCAGTCCCCCTGTTCCCAACAAAACACCGCCAAAATAGCGGGTGACAACAACTACAACATTTTTAATACCGCGCCCCAAAATAACATCTAATATTGGTTTGCCTGCAGTTCCGTGCGGTTCATTATCATCGGAATAACGGCAGACATTACCCTCTGATAAAGCAAAAGCATAAACATTGTGCTTGGCATCCCAATAGTTAGATTTTATTTTATTGATAAAATCAAATGCCTCTTCTTCACTCTCGGCATGCGCAACTGTTGCAATAAAGCGTGAGCGCTTTTCGGTAATTTCGGCCGAAAACTCATCCATAACCGTTAAAAATAGTTCCATATTTACACCACCAAATAAAAGAAAACCGTAACCGGAAGCGGTTACGCTATACTTTGAAAAACTGCTTATTTGTCCAAGCCAAAACGCTTTTTAAATCTATCTACACGTCCGCCTGTATCAACTAATTTTTGTCTTCCGGTAAAGAACGGATGACATTTTGAGCAGATATCCAAATGAATATCCTTCTTTGTTGAGCTGGTTTCAAACTCTGCTCCGCAAGCACACTTAATTACAGTCTTTTCATACTGTGGATGAATACCCTGTTTCATGGTGTCACCCCTTTCAAAAATTCAATAACATAGTGATAATACCACAAGTGCTTTCAAAATGCAAGTAAAATTTATATTTTTGAAATAATTTTTTTAATATGTTGATAAATTTCAATGGTTTTAAAGCGAATTTGGAATTTTTGCGGTTGCAAAGCAATCTCGGCGCTGTCTTCTTCCACATAATTGTTTAAATTTTCGCAATCGGATGTCGGCAAACACAATGCCGGAAACATAACGCACCACCAGTTTTTTCCTTCGGCTTTACCGATTTTTACAATCAGGGCATCATAAACACCGGCAGGCATCGTAAAATCATCATATTCTCTTGTATCAAAGTAAGATTTATCAACCTCAACCGTTACACTGTAATTATACCCATTTTCTTCTATGGTTTCCTTAGCGATTTTACTGATTTTATCAATCGATTTTTTCGCCTGTGTTTTGGCTTGTTCTAAATTAGTACAACAATCAAAATCGACTGTATCGCTTTGAAGTATTGCATCTCTTACCGCCAGTTTAAGTTCTTGGTCGTATTCATTATCGGAATTTGCAAGAATATGCAATCTTAACACGTTATTTCTCAGGTCGTCACATTTTGCTTCAAATCCTATAATTGATGTTGATACGCAAATTATAAGAGCTATAAGTACTGCTATTCCAAGTCTGTTAATTTTTAACTTCATAAAAAAACACTCCTTCGTATTTACTGCAAGGTAAATATTGACAGGAGTGTTGTTTTTTATTCAAATATAATCGCTTTTTTAGTGGGTTTAGAAATAAATGCATCAATTTTTGCCGATTTCAACCGTTCTAAACACTTATTTGCCAAATTCAAATCATTAAATATAGCAAAATGAGTTGGCCCGCTACCGCTGAGCGATACGCACAAAGGGTTAAAGTAATTTAAAATATCAACCGTTACATTATCATCCCAAACAACCGAAAAGGCGTTTGCGGTATTCGCCGCAATTTTAAGCAGGTCACCATTATCTAAAGCGGTTAGCATTGAATTTGTATTGATACAAACAGGTTCTTTACAATCATCAATTACCGAATACATATATTTTGTGGACTTCTTTTTCTCTCGTTTGGCTAATACAATAAAGCATTCGGGAACATCGCTTATTTTTTCGCAAATTTCACCGATTCCACGCGCCAACACAGTACCGCCGTAAAAGAAATACGGAACATCAGCACCTAATTTTTGCGCGATTTCTAACATATCGGATAGGGTTAACGGCTCATTGTAAAGTTTATTAAGCCCCAGAATTACCGCCGCCGCGTCAGCACTACCGCCACCAAGCCCAGCAGATAAGGGGATGTTTTTAGTTACGGTAATTCTGGCACCACCGGCGACACCTGATTTTTCAAAAAACATTACCGCCGCTTTATAGCATATATCATTTTCATTACCAAGCGCACCTTCGGTTGAAAAAACTGTAAGAATATCGGCTTTTTCAATTTTAATAATATCGCAAAGGTCAACCGACTGCATTACCGATTCTATCAGGTGATAACCATCTTCCCTTACACCTGTAATTTTGAGTGTAAGGTTTATTTTAGCACACGCTTTAATGTTAATCATTTTTTATTTCCTTTAAAAACTCACCGATGCGTTTAAGAGCTTCCCCGATATGCGCAACCGAATAACAGTAGGAAGCACGGACAAATCCTTCACCGCCTTGACCGAAAGCAGTACCCGGTACTATTGCGACACGCTTTGATAAAAGCAATTTTTCACAAAATTCATCACTCGTCATTCCCGTTGATGCAATCGAGGGGAAAGCATAAAAAGCACCTTTCGGTTCGCGGCAGGTAAGCCCCAAATCATTAAATCCCTTAACAATTATTCTACGGCGTGAATCATATTCTTCGAGCATAGCGTTTACTGCATCATCACAGTTTTTCAGAGCTTCTATTGCGGCAAACTGCGATGTGGTGGGTGCGCACATTATAGCATACTGGTGTATTTTTGTGATTTGTTCAATAATCGGCTCAGGACCGCTTACGAAGCCCAAACGCCAACCGGTCATTGAAAAAGATTTTGAAAAACCGTTCACAACAACCGTACGCTCGCGCATACCATCAACAGAAGCTATAGAAACGTGCTTTTTGCCGCCAAAGGTGAGCTCGGAGTATATTTCATCCGAAAGAACTAAAATATCAGTATCTTTAAGCACAGTAGCTATTTTTTTAAGGTCTTCGGCTTCCATTATTGCACCCGTAGGATTGCACGGATACGGCAAAATCAGCATTTTTGTGCGCGGTGTGATTTTTTGAAGTAATTCTTCCGCAGTCACTTTAAACTCATTTTCCGCCTTGGTTTCAATAATTACGGGAACACCGCCGGATAACCGGGTTATCGGTTCATAACACACATAGCTCGGCTGTGGAATAATAACCTCATCCCCGCTTGAAACAACCGCGCGTATACACATATCTATGGCTTCGCTACCGCCAACAGTTACCAAAACCTCAGTTTTGGGGTTGTAGGTTAAACTGTATTTGCGCTCTAAATAATTTGATATTTCGCGGCGCAATAAATCAAGCCCCTTATTTGATGTATAACGGGTTTTGCTTTGCTCCAACGAGCGTATACCTGCGTTGCGGATATTCCAGGGAGTCGGAAAATCGGGCTCACCAACACCCAAGGAAATAACATCATCCATCGTTTCGGCAATATCGAAAAATTTGCGTATGCCCGATGGCTTTATATCCTTAACGTTTTTGTTAAGTATTTTTTCATAATCTATCACAGCGAGAGTGTCCCCCTGTCATCAGCGGATGTGCCCAAAAGTTCAACATCCATCTCTTTATAACGCCTCAATACAAAATGGGTGGCGGTTGAAATAACAGAGTCAATTGTTGAAAGCTCCTTCGCAACAAACATTGCAACCTGTTGAAAAGTCTTGCCCTTAACGATAACGCAAAGGTCATAACCGCCCGACATTAAATAAACCGATTCAACCTCGTTGTACTTGGTAATCCTTTCAGCAACCTCTTCAAACCCCAAAGCTGCTTTGGGTGTAACCTTTAATTCAATGAGTGCCGAAACATATGCGGTATCCAACTTTTCCCAGTCAATAACTGCTTTATATCCACGGATAAGTCCTGCTTTTTCGAGTGCTTTAATTTCCTCACAAACGGTATCGGCTGAAAGTCCTGTCATAGTAGCCAACTCTTCTACCGAATATCTGGCATTTTTATTAAGCAAACCTAAAATTTTCTTGTTCATAAAAGCTAACCGCCTTTCAAATTAGTGTAAAAATTAACTATTTATTACATAATAACACACTTTTTTAAAAAAATATAGTATTATTTTGTTTACAATGAAAATTTGTTATGATATTATATTGTTTGTAGTTAGTCGAAATGTTTAGAATTTGTAGCAAAATCCATAATTTTGCAGCGAAACAGGAATGTTTCGCCTAACCTTTTCCGTTATATTATCAAATATAGTTTAGGAGTGTTAGTATGAAGGCAGTTATAACTGTTGTTGGTAAGGATACAGTCGGTATTCTTGCAAAGGTTTCGGCAAAATGTGCCGAGTATAATGTTAATATAGCCGAGGTTTCGCAAAGTATATTGCAAGGTATGTTTTGTATGATTATGATTGGTGAGGTTGATTCGCTAACCATTAGTTTTGGCGACTTTGCCGATGCATTATCCGAATACGGCAAAGAAATGAATTTGAAAATCAGTGTTATGCACGAAGATATTTTTAACTCAATGCATAAAATTTAGGTGATAAAATGATTGATACAAAAGATATACTTGAAACCATACGCATGATTGAAGAGGAAAACCTTGATATACGTACCGTTACGATGGGCATTTCCCTTCTTGACTGCATAAATCCCGATATAGATATTGCTTGTGAAAATGTTTACAACAAAATTGTGAACTGTGCAAAAAATCTTGTACCCGTTTGTAACGAGATTGAGCGTGAGCTTGGTATACCGATTATTAATAAGCGCATTTCGGTAACACCCATTGCAATGATTTCGGCGGCTTGCACTGAGAAGAACCCCGTTAAATTTGCTTTGGCGCTTGAAAAGGCAGCACAGGCAGTCGGCGTTAACTTTATAGGAGGATACTCAGCACTCGTTGGCAAAGGCTTTGCCTCAGGTGATGTTGAGCTTATCAAAAGCATACCCGAAGCGCTTTCCCGTACCGAGCACATTTGTTCATCAGTCAACATCGGCTCGACAAAAGCAGGTATCAATATGGATGCCGTGGCTATGATGGGTAAGGTTGTTAAAGAGTGCGCTGAGTTGACAGCAGACCGTAACTGCATCGGTGCTGCAAAATTAGTTGTATTTTGTAATGCGCCTGAAGATAATCCCTTTATGGCAGGTGCTTTTCACGGTGTTGGCGAAGCCGACCTCGTGATTAACGTTGGTGTTTCGGGACCCGGTGTTGTCAGAGCGGCACTATCAAAAAGTGAAGGTCTTGATTTAACGGGCGTTTCCGATTTAATTAAGCGTACTGCATTTAAAATAACTCGTGTTGGCCAGTTAGTAGCGCATTTAGCAAGTGAGCGTTTAGGTGTTAAAGCAGGTATTGTTGATTTATCCTTAGCGCCCACACCTGCAGTCGGCGACTCGGTTGCTCATATACTTGAAGAAATCGGTCTTGAAATGTGCGGTGCCGCAGGCACTACTGCCGCACTTGCAATGCTTAATGATGCCGTTAAAAAAGGCGGCGTTATGGCCTCATCTAAAGTCGGCGGACTTTCAGGTGCATTTATCCCCGTTACAGAAGACGCGGGTATGATAGATGCCGCCAGAACTGGCGCGTTAACCATTGAAAAGTTGGAAGCGATGACCGCCGTTTGCAGCGTTGGTCTTGATATGATAAATATACCAGGGGACACTCCGCCCGAAGTTATTTCGGCAATAATAGCTGATGAGGCAGCTATCGGTATGATTAACTCGAAAACCACCGCCGTTCGCGTGATCCCCGCCATCGGTAAAGGCGTTGGAGAAGAATTATCATTCGGCGGACTGCTCGGCAACGGCCCGGTTATGAAGGTTAATACATACTCCCCCGCTAATTTTATAAACCGCGGCGGCCAAATTCCCGCCCCCATCCAAAGTCTTAAAAACTAAATTTTAGGGCCTAAGTTTGTTTTATGCAAATTTAGGTCCTATTTAACCACTAAAAAGGATTATTTTATGAAAAAAACAATTACAAAAGATATAATTGTAACCGAATTGACAAAAATATATTTACACAATGTAATCAAATATTTTTCGCTTTTGATACTATGTCTTGCTTATCTTGTATTTTACTTTATTTACCCCGAATCAAATATTTATAACCCCGTAAGCATCGTTTTGCTGCTAAGTCCATTGTACACTGTTTTAATTATTTTAAGTGTAATAAATCTATATAAAACATTTAAGGCGTACCTTTTAACCAAAAACAACAAAATTGATATAATAACCGATGTTTTGGTTAAAAAGAGTAAAAAATCACATTTAAGCAGATATCGTGGTTTTCACCATACATACACCTTTATTTTTGAAAAATCGGGAGTATATAATGTAAAAAAGCACATATTGGCTATTTCGAATCCCTACGACATAGACAACGAGCAGCTATATAACATATCTCGCCTTGATGATAATTTTTATATCGTAAGTGTTGGTGCTTGGAAAAACATATTGGCATACAATCATAAATTATTTGAATATAAGGATGTTTTAAATTAATATTTAGCGGAAAATTTTTGAGTTTTTTAGGAGATGCGACAGGTGGACAAGTTTGTTTTACACAGTAAATACAAACCCACGGGCGACCAACCGCAAGCTATTGAAAAATTGGTTGCGGGTATTAACCGTGGGGATAAAGAACAAGTACTGCTTGGCGTTACTGGAAGCGGTAAAACGTTTACTATGGCAAATATTATCGAAAAGGTAAACCGTCCGACTCTTGTTCTCGCTCATAATAGAACCCTCGCCGCGCAGTTATGTAGCGAATTTAAGGAATTTTTTCGCGAAAATGCGGTGGAGTATTTTGTATCCTATTACAAGTTTTGGCCTAAAAACCGTGATAAAATGCCGATTTTAAGGGCTTTTTAACACAAGATAAAACGTAATAACACTACATAACCCAAATAAATTTGTGACCTAAATTCGTGTAATGAAAAAAAGGATAAAAAGCTATTTTAAATTATTGGTGGTGAAACAATGGAAGAAAACAATATTATCGTAGAACAAAAGTCTAAAAGAATTGTTTGGAAAGTGCTTCTAATATTTGCACTTGCTATTATTTTAATTTGCGGAGTTTTGTTTCTATTCAATTATGATATAGCGTATGCCGACAAATCGGCTGGCGGTTGGTTACCCCCAAGTTTCGGCGTGATTTTTTTATACTTTATATTGTCGGTTATTTCTATTGTTGCGGCAATAATTTTAAAGATAGTATATAGAAAACGCGTAAGTATTATTTCGTTATTAGCAGCTGCTATTATTATGCCTATTATATGCTATCAATTTAATTACAACACGCTAAAAAAAGACGGAGCGTTATATTCATTAGTCGATGAGGGCGGAATATTCCACTTTATTACTATCAAAGACTTTAATTTTGATGGAATGAATGATGAACGATATCATATTTTGTATGATGAACGACGTTATTCGGCTCGTTATGGAGGCCATTTTGATGATAACATCATAGATTATATCGATACAGTTGCAATTGGAACCGGTCCGGCATTAAATGCTTTTTGCTTTTATGATTGGGAAGAGAAGGTTATTGATTTGCATTTGAATAGAGATAACATAGTCTATAAGGAGATTATTGTTACGGTAGCCTTTCAAGAAGCGGCGGTTGCAGAGAGAACGTCTATTTACTTAAATAATTTAGAACTTACACCCGATAAAACAAGCGAAAAAACGCTCACATTTATCTTCGACGCTGAAACGTGCGCTAATTGGCAAAGTGCAGCAGAAGTGGATTCAATCAAAATTCCCTTTGAATATATAGTAATGGGTTGATTTTTGTGTTTTAACTACTTGACTGAATATTTTGTACTAAATACGATTACAAATTTGTGACCTAAATTCGTGTAATGCGAAAAGATATTAGTTTTTAATATTAAATACTTTCAATTTAAAGGTGGTTCAAGATGAGGAAATCAAACTCTAAAATCACATTGATAAATATCATAATTACAGTTTTAATGTTTTGCTTGGGAACTTATAGGTGCTTTACATATCCCATTGAAGCATTATTATCCGGAAGATGTTCTTTAGAGTATGTTGAAAATTATTTTCCAAACGAATTGTTATCAAATATAGTATCTAATATACTGAATTTGAATCTTGTTGTATGTGGTTTAATTGTTTTTGCTTTATTTTCAAAAAAAGCTTCCAAGGTTTTATTGTTGATAGCAAATTGCCTTTTGTGGATAAAGTCAAGCCTTTGGCTTTTTGGAGAACGATTAGATGTGGGCTTGCGTGGTGGAGAAACTGATTTTTTTGATTTCATGCATATTAGGTTAAACGGATATTTTTACCTATCTCTGTTCATAATAATTCTATCTATATGTATCTTAGAAAAAAGAAAAAAGAATATACCGTATTATTTTAGGTTTTCTGTAGTTATTCCATTCGTTTTGTTGGTGGCGGTTTTAATTTTAAGAATGTTAAATTACGAAGAACCTGTTACAAATATGATTGATGACCGCGTCTTAGCGTACTTCTCAAATTCTCAGGTAAATGTTAGAGCTGCATTAATTGAGTTCACTAACACAGTGAACAAAATAGTAGAGGTTGTTAAATTTGTTGCTTTCACATTAATAATTGTTAAAATAGTAGATTTCTTCCCTAAAAAAAACATTGTCCCAAATGAGAGCAATAATGAAATCTCTTTATGATGAATACTCAGCTGAATATTTCGTACTGATTACAACTACAAATTTGTGACCTAAATTCGTGTAATATACTATTCGCCAAGTTTTCGAGGGAATTTTGTGTGAATTTACAGAGCGAAAATGACAGAAAATAATCAAAAAAGAGAGGAGTGAGAACGTGCCGGATAAGTTTATTTTACATTCCAAATTCAAACAAGTCGGATCGTAGCCATGTCGTTCTGT
>JAZUSW010000022.1:0-3917 GCA_045606925.1 Acutalibacteraceae bacterium
ACGTGATGCGGGAGCTGTAACAGTGGCGGTAAATTACTATGCCAACGCCAAAACACTTTTCGGCGTGCCGAGAACGTCATTTTTGCCTCCGCCTAACGTTGATTCGGCGGTAATTGAACTTACACTGCGCGACAAACCCGAAATAGAAATAAAAGACGAAAAGCAATTTTTCCGACTTGTAAAGGCTTGCTTTGCGCAACGCAGAAAGATACTGCTTAATACAGTTTGTAACACTATGGGCATTAGCAAAGATGATTTCAGAGCGGCGCTAAACGATGCAGGGGTTAGCGAAACAGTGCGCGGTGAAACACTTACTATGGAGCAATTAGCCGCTATTTCAAACGCGCTATGTGAATAATTTATAATAAAAAAGCAAGGTAAACCCTTGCTTTTTTGTCTTTTATAAAGAAATATTTTTTCTGTATTGCTTTGGTGATATTTTAATATTTTCTTTAAAAGCGCGATTAAAACTGCGCAGAGAACTAAAGCCGCTTTCAAAGGCGCACTCTGCAATAGATTGCGTTGTGTTTTCAAGCAAATAACACGCGTGACTTAGTCTGTAATGTGTAACATAGGAATTAAACGAAATACCAATGTTTTTCTTAAAATAGCGTGAAAGGTACGAGTAGTCATAGGTAGTGATTTGCGAAAGCTTTACAAGTGAGCAGTCACCGCTAAAGTTGTTTTCAACAAAGGAAAATATTTTATGAATCAAATTTTTTTGGTCGGTTTTTTTTGTGGTGTATTCGGCGCATTCATCAAACCTTCCGCACAAAGAATACAAAATGCCTTTTTTTAGAGCCGGTGAAGCAGCATCAAGCTTTTTAATTTCTCCAATTAAAAACTCGTCGGGACAAAATTTGTTGTTTGTAGGAATTTTATCGGTTATTTTTGTTGCGTACGCTTGCACTAATCGAGGAGAGAAAATGCACAAGACGTGTTCGCTTTTTTGTGATTTTAATTCGTGAATTTGATTAGGAAATATTAACGATGCCTCACCTTTTTTGAGGGTGTGTTTTTTGCCGTCTATGGTTATTTCCATTTCACCCGAAAGAATAATTATTATTTCAAAGCATTGATGAAGGTGTGACGGAAAACTAAAGTTATTGTTTTTTTCAATTTTTAAATAGTCGGGTGATCCTAAATGATTGTATTCATAAAACATATAACACCTCTAAAAGTCAAATTATGTCTATAAATTATACATAAAATTGCAAGAAAAGTCAAATATAATGCGATATACTTGAAATAAAGGGAGTGATTGCTTGAAATATTATATTGGCACAGACCTAGGCACATCTGCTTTAAAGCTATTACTTGTAAATGTTGACGGCAAAATAATTAAGACCGTATCGCAAGGTTATGCTATAAACTACCCAAATCCCGGTTGGAGCGAGCAAGACCCTGAGGATTGGTGGAACGCTTTTGTGCGCGGCATAAAAGAGCTAACAATAGAAGTAAATCCTAATGATATACGCGCAATCGGTGTTGGCGGACAAATGCATGGGCTAGTGACGTTAGACCAAGAAAACGCAGTTATCCGCCCTGCTGTTTTGTGGAATGATGGTCGTACCGATAAGCAAACCGACTATCTTAATACTGTCGTTGGCAAGGAAACACTATCGTCTTTTACGGCAAATATCGCTTTTGCGGGTTTTACCTCGCCCAAAATTTTGTGGATGAAAGAAAACGAGTCGCAAAATTTTATAAAAATTAATAAAATAATGTTACCCAAGGATTATATAAATTATAGGTTAACGGGTGTACATTGTTGCGATTATTCCGACGCGTCGGGTATGTTGTTGCTTGACGTAAAAAATAAATGTTGGTCAAAGGAAATGCTAAAAATTTGCGGTGTGAACATCGCACAAATGCCTAAGCTTTTTGAAAGCTATGAGCCTGTAGGTACACTATTACCTGCAGTGGCAGGGTTGTTAGGATTAAATCCAAATACAATTGTTGTAGCAGGCGCCGGAGATAACGCCGCTGCGGCAATAGGTACAAAAACCATCGCCACCGGCGCGTGCAATATATCGCTTGGTACATCGGGGACAATTTTTATTGCAAACGATAATTTCTCGGTAGATAAATATAACGCATTGCATTCTTTTTGTCACGCAAGCGGTACTTATCACTTAATGGGGTGCATTTTATCGGCGGCGTCGTGCAATAAATGGTTTTGCGAAAGTGTTTTAAAAACGGATGATTATACCGACGAGCAATCAAGTGTAAGTGATGATATGCTCGGCAAAAATGACGTTTTCTTTTTGCCGTATCTTATGGGTGAACGCAGTCCTATAAACGATACCGATGCGCGAGGTACCTTTATTGGTATGCGAATGGACACCACTAGAGCCGATATGATTCAAGCTGTGCTTGAGGGCGTTGCCTTTGCTATAAGAGATAATTTAGAAATTGCAAAAGCTTCTGGCATAAAAATAGAGCGCAGTACACTTTGTGGTGGTGGAGCAAAATCCGAGTTGTGGCAAAAGATTATTTGCAACGTGTTAAACATTAAGATAGATATACCCGAAACCGAGCAAGGTCCGGGCTACGGAGCGGCAATGCTTGCGATGGTTGGTGACGGGAACTATAGTTCGGTAGTGGAGTGCTCGGAAAAACTTGTAAAAATAAAGGCAACAATAAGTCCCAAAAAAGAAATTGCCGACCGTTATGAAAAGCAGTATTTAAAATTTAAAGAAATATATCCGTCAGTTAAAGAACTGTTCAAAAAAATCAAGTGAGGACAAAAACATGGGTGAAATTTTTAAAAATATTCCTAAAATTGAGTACGAAGGAAAAAACAGTACAAATCCCTTAGCGTTTAAATACTATGACGCTAATCGCGTAATACTTGGCAAACCAATGCGTGAGCACCTACCCTTTGCAATGGCTTGGTGGCACAATCTTTGCGCGGCAGGCACCGATATGTTTGGCCGTGATACTGCCGATAAATCTTTTGATAATGAAAAGGGCACAATGGCTCATGCAAAAGCAAAGGTTGACGCAGGCTTTGAATTTATGCAAAAGCTTGGCGTAGAGTATTTTTGTTTTCACGATGTTGACTTGGTTCCCGAAGCCGATGATATAAAAGAAACGAATCGTCGTCTTGATGAAATTACCGATTATATACTTGATAAAATGAATGCTACGGGTATAAAATGCTTGTGGGGAACGGCAAATATGTTTTCAAATCCACGCTTTATGAATGGAGCAGGCAGTACAAACTCGGCCGACGTTTATTGTTTTGCGGCGGCTCAGGTTAAAAAAGCGCTAGATCTTACAGTAAAGCTTAGCGGTAAAGGTTACGTGTTCTGGGGCGGCAGAGAAGGTTACGAAACTTTGCTTAATACCGACGTAAAGTTTGAGCAAGAAAATATTGCTCGCCTTATGCACATGGCGGTAGAATATGGCCGCTCAATAGGTTTTATGGGCGATTTTTATATAGAGCCAAAGCCAAAGGAACCAATGAAGCACCAATACGATTTTGACGCCGCTACGGCAATTGGATTTTTGCGTCAGTACGGTCTTGACAAAGACTTTAAAATGAATATAGAGGCAAATCATGCTACCCTTGCAGGTCACACATTTCAACACGAGCTTCGTGTTTCGGCAATAAATGGTATGCTTGGCTCTATTGATGCGAATCAGGGCGATCTACTGCTAGGTTGGGATACTGATGAATTTCCTGCAAACGTTTACGAGGCAACGATGTGTATGTACGAGGTGCTAAAGGCGGGTGGCCTTACACGCGGCTTTAACTTCGACTCAAAAACACGTCGTCCAAGCTACACTGTAGAAGATATGTTCTCCGCTTATATTTTAGGTATGGATACCTTTGCGCTAGGTCTTATTAAGGCGGCCGAGATTATTGAAGACGGCAGAGTAGATAACTTTATAACCGAAAGATATTCGTC